>NZ_JACCLX010000035.1 GCF_024490875.1 Methanocaldococcus sp. | reverse complement strand
GAAAATTAAAGATAAAAATAAACTATAAAAATCTCCAAAAAATCTCAATAATTTAATAAAATTAAATATTCAAATTAATCAAAATAGAAGACCCTTCGAAATTTCATAAAAATTTTTAAAATCTAAAAATATAATATTAAAATCCCCTAAACTAAAAAATAAGAATTTTTAGCGAGAGAGGTGATAATAAATAAGATTTTAGTGAGGATTAAATAATTATGGTGTTAATCTCTGTCTATCTCTTGGGAATAGGACACACTCTCTAATGTTTTCTTGCTGAGTTAAAACCATTGTAAATCTATCAGCCCCCAAACCCCATCCAGCATGAGGTGGCATTCCATACTTAAATGCCTCTAAATAGTAAGTAAATCCATCTGGATTTAGTCCTTTTTTCTTAATATTTTCTACTAATAAATCATACTGATGAATTCTTTGAGCCCCAGAAGATATTTCTAAATCTTTATACATTAAATCAAATGCCTTACAAACTTCTGGATTATCTTCTTTTGGCATAGTGTAGAATGGTCTTGTGTCAGATGGCCAGTCAGTTATAAAGTATAATCCTCCCATCTCCTCTCCAATAGCCTTTTCAGCCTCTCTACTTAAATCTTGCCCCCAAACAATTTCAACGCCCTTAGAGTTTGCTATATCAATAGCTTCATCATAGGTAATTTTATCAAACTTTTTTGGAGGTATCTCAAATTTAATTCCTAATGTCTCAATCTCCTTGCTTCTATTTTCATAAACATCTACAAATGCATTATATACAACCTTCTCTAACATTTCCATAGCATCCTTATCATCTGCAAATGCCATTTCAATATCTATAGATGTAGCCTCGTTTAAATGTCTTCTTGTGTTATGTTCCTCAGCTCTAAATATAGGGGCTATTTCAAACACTCTATCCAAACCTGTGGCCATTAACATCTGTTTATAGAGTTGAGGACTCTGACCTAAAAATGCTTCTCTCTCAAAGTAAGATATTGGGAACAGTTCCGTTCCTCCCTCTGTGCATGATGCAACTAACTTTGGAGTATTTACTTCAATAAATCCTTCATTGTATAGTGTCTTTCTAACGGATTTTAACATTTCACTTCTTATTTTAAATATTGCTTGAATTTTTGGTCTTCTTAAATCTAAAAATCTATTTTCTAACCTTGTATCTAACTCTGCTGGAACTTTTTCAGAAGGGTCTAATGGAAGAGGTCTTTGAGCGGTATTTAAAACTTCCAAATCTAATGGTAATATTTCAAATCCATTTGGTGCTTTTTCATTTGCAATTACTTTTCCTTTAACAGCAATAACATCCTCAGTTCCTAGTTTTTTTATTTTTTTAAATAACTCCTCTCCAACCTTTTGTTTTGGTGCTACTATTTGTAGAAATCCTTCTCTATCTCTTAAAATAACAAATATAATTTTACCTAACGCTCTAATTGAATGCACCCAGCCCATTACAATAACTTCTTCTCCATCCATTTCTGGCTTAATATCTGCTGAATAGTGTGTTCTTTTCCATTTCATATAACTTCACCAGATTAACTATTAATAATAGAAAAAAATAGTAAAAACCCTTTTTTATTTAAATATAAAAAGTAGAATAAAAAATAAAATTTAGTATTCTATGTAGTCAATAGCATGTTTAAATATTAATAAGTTTTTATCTCTTACTTTTACAATAATTTCATAGTTTGAAATTCCAGTAATATTTGCATCTATAACTTCTCCATTTCTTAAAAATATCTTAACCTTTTTTCCTTTTAATTTTCTTGCATATTCAAAGTTTGGAATCATTTTATTTGCTTTCTTTTTTGAAGGTTTATTCATTATTTCCACCATTTCTATTTATTTAATTAATCAACCCATAATAATTTTCAAACACATATATATACTTTTTTAAAGGATGAAGAGACTGTCAAGATAAGAAAGATTTAAAAATATGGAAGTAAAAAATAGGGGATATGAAGCTGACGATAGAAGTATTAAAGGAACGAATGGCGGAACTTTTTAAGAAAGATAGGAAATCGGTGGAGATTAAAATTTTATCTGGGATTTTAT
>NZ_JACCLX010000034.1 GCF_024490875.1 Methanocaldococcus sp. | reverse complement strand
TGTTGGAAAAATAAAATATGGAACTAAAATTATTCATGGAAAGTATAATGAAGATCTGATAAAAAATTCAGATGTTGTTTTAGTTACTGGTTCAACGATCTCTAATGGAACATTTGAAAATATTTGGGAGTTGGCTAAAAAATACAAAAAAAGAATTATCTTTTATGGAACAACAATTGCTGGAATATCTAAAATATTGGGAATTGAGAGATTCTGTGTTCTTGGGAGATAGCTATGCTTAACATTAAGTCTAAACTACTAAACATAAAATCTTATATTAAGGATACGTAGGAGTGTGTATATTATAAACAATAGGAAAATTAATTAGAGACGAAAATTGAGAAAAAGAATTTTGTATCCAACAAAAACAATTCTAACATTTTGCTATTTTACCAGATAGAATCTTTATTTTTTATGTTGGGGATATTTTTATTTTTTCTATTTTTCTAACAAACAAAATATATCCAATAATATACATATTTTATTGTAAATGATACGATAAGAATTAAGTATGGGAATTTTCTTAAATTAAATATAGGGAGATTCACTATGAAAACATCAGACATGGTTTAGTTTTCACCTCAAATCGCTTTACGTTATAGTAATGGTGATTACTCAGTATATAAATCTATATTCAGAAAAATCACTTATCTTTTTTGAAGTTAAATTTAAAAAATATTCTACAATAGATCCCTGGTTTTTTCCAATTTATTCATCCCTATAAAAAACCTCCTCTTCCTTCTTTTATAAACTATATGTAATTTCCACCTTTATATTCACTATTTTAGTGATTAGTTAAAAATACAAATCATGTTCTCTATATATAAACAGTTAATGTAATCGAACATACTTAAGAGAGATACATATATATTTAACTGAGAAGAAAATAATATAATAAGGTTGATTATTATGGAATTAGATACTTTTACTATAGTTTATATTGCGGTAGTCTTTACACTTATGCTATTTACAACTGTATTTGGAATTTGGTTCTGGAAGTATAAGAAAAAGTTGCTACAATCATAATGTTTTGTAGATGGAGTTATAATGCATCACCAAATATTAATGTAGTGTATGCTAAATATACAATGTCCAATAGCTAGCACTAATCCTAAACCATTTATAGGATTTTCCTTCGGAGAAAGCAACTTTAACAACAATAGCAACTAATAAGGTCAATCCCGCTCCAAGAAACAATTTATATAAATCAAAAATTGTGTCATATAGTATTTTCCTTTTCTCAAACTCCTTTTCTTTATTACTCATATAGACTCCTCAAAGTTAAAGTAAAACCAATAAACCAAACAATAATAAGAAAGAGTATATAAGTGTAAATAGAGTTTTTGTAATTGCATCTAACTTTTTGGCTATAGGGCTATTTTCCATTAATAACACCGTTGGGGTTTTATTTTTCTATTTTTCTAAGGGGATATATAAACTCCTATAACCTCTTGTGGTGGTGGCCTATAATCTCTGGACTGCATTATGGTAGCTAATCCTCCAACTGTGGCTATATTTTTTTGTATTTTTGTGTCATTTTATTTTTGTTATTTAAAGTTCTCCCTCGCTAAAAATCCTTATTTTTTAATTTAGAGGTTTTTAATCGGATATTTTTAGATTTTAAGGAATTTTATCCAATTTCGGAGGGTCTTTTATTTTAAAAGATTTTAATATTTGGTTTTACTAAATTATCGAGATTTTTAGTAGATTTTGGTAGTTTATTTTTATTTTCAATTTTCTCCGATAATTAGGTTAATATTAAAAATTTAAAAGATTTTAAAGGCATTAAACAAAAATAGAAAAGTATATATAGATGTTGGGAGGTATATAAATAACAACAGTAATTGACCCTTCGAAATATATCCTCCAGTATAGAAACATAATAAAGTGTTTATATCAAAAAATATCTCCAAATTGTGTCCTCTTAAAATCAGACCTCAAAGAGGATGGAAACTATGACACTAAAAGCATACCCACACCCACACCCGCCCATCCTTAAAATCAGACCTCAAAGAGGATGGAAACTGAAATGGTTGGTTTCGAAAATGTTTACTATACTTAAAATCAGACCTCAAAGAGGATGGAAACGTATGACTCGCATCCATATTTTTAATTTTTAAACCTTCTTCTTAAAATCAGACCCCAAAGGAGATAATTTTAAAGGTAATCTCTTTTTTCACGATTAAAGTTAGAGATACGCATAGAGATACTATTCGTTCTATATTTACAATACTGCCGTCGCAGAAACACTTTAATACTGAATATTTAAATTCTCTAATAGATGAGATTGAACAATATGGATATAAAGTTGATGAGTTAATTAGTAAAGTCATAGAAAAATTCCTTAATTCTCAAAAAATGATTGAATATAAAAATGTTATTGAAAAAGCAGATGATGACACTATTAAATCTTATAAGGAGAAAGTAGATAGTGATTTAATAGATGAAAAGGCAGAAGAAGATTCAACTTTGACAAAAGATGAAAATGAACGGCTTTGGCGTGATAAATGGAAGTGGCATACATACGGACCTGATGGATTTGATTGCTTATAATTCCAAATATTCATAATCTCTGCATTGTTGTGATAAACCGTGATAGAGGTTAGTATATTTATTGATATAGAATTTAGTAATTTAAATTATTTAATCGATAAAGTTTATATACTATAAATTGTATTATTAAAATAATAATCAGACCTCAAAGAGGATGGAAATTTATTTAAGTCGTGTCTGGATATTCAGACAATTTTCTCTTTTCTTAAAATCAGACCCCGAAGGGGATGGAAATCCGTTATTGCATTTCCATGTACAGTAGTTTGATAAATCTTGTGTATAAAATCAGACCCCTAAGGGGATGGCGACCATGGTCTCTCAGGCACCCTCTTCATTTTTTTCACCTATATAAAATCAGACCCCAAAGGGGATGATTTTGAGGTAATCTCTTTTTTCTCAATAAAGTTATCTTTTAATCCAAATCTCTAACTTCGGTTAAAAATTTTTGGACACCAAGTAATTAGTAGCAAATTTATAGAACTTGAAAGATAATTAATTTAAGATTATTCATTAGGTGATTAGATGTCAAAAATTATAGAAGTTATTTATGAAGATGGAGTTTTAAAACCATTGAAGCCATTGAATATAAAAGACAAAAAGAGATTAAAAATTAAAATTGTTAATGATGATGTAGAAGAGTTTTTAAAATCTCTAATAATAAAAAAGTGTAAAAATATCGATTATAAAAAATTAAAAGAGGCATACTATGAATCTCTCTAATATTTTTATTGATTCTTCAGTCATGGTTGGTTTATTCGTTGGAGATGTAAAAGCTCATAAGTTATTATCTAAATTGATAAATGAAGATTATATCCTATGCATAAATCCAATAGTCTTTTCTGAAACTATGTTTAAGGTTACTTTTCATATTGCATTAGAAGATGGTATTAAAGGAGTTTATGACTTAAAAAAGAATTTAAACAAATATTCTTGGGTATATGATGAAGTTAAAGAAAATATTGATAAAATGATTAATAGAGGCTATTTAAAAATATTAGATACTAATTGGGATGTTTTAAAATTATCATCAGAAATCGGGAGAAAATATAATCTATTAACAAATGATGCCATTATTGTAGCCACTTGCAAATATTATGATATCGATAAGTTAGCCACTTTCGACTCTGATTTTGATAAAGTTG
The DNA here is from genome assembly GCF_024490875.1 of Methanocaldococcus sp. Taxonomy (NCBI): domain Archaea; kingdom Methanobacteriati; phylum Methanobacteriota; class Methanococci; order Methanococcales; family Methanocaldococcaceae; genus Methanocaldococcus; species Methanocaldococcus sp. The sequence goes on along the minus strand of NZ_JACCLX010000034.1, from coordinate 17,970 downwards.
ATTTTATCAAAATAATTAAAGAATGAATGTTATATCTATTTTATCTAAATTTTATTTTACTCCTTTAAATTATTAAAAAGAGTTTGTTTTTATTTTTTATAGTCCTATGGCAATTAAACTTTCATTATAAACTATCTTATAAAACTTGGAAGAAGCGAGATATTTATGGGGTCTAACACAGTACAAAATATAACAGTTGGTTAAAAATATCTAAATATGGTGCTGCACATGAAAACATGGGACTGGTTCCTCACCAACAATAACTATCAAAAACCCAAAATAAAACAAAAAGGAACATGGGACAAAGGTATCGACTATGAAATAACCTACAAAACATTTCAAAACGACTTAAAAAAACTAAAAAATAAAAAAATCCTATACAAAAAAGACCTAAAAAAATACGCATACCTCATCGTATTCCTAACACAACTAAGAAACGGCTGCAGAATATGGGAGGCTATAGTTAGTATAATTAATTTCTGCCTCAACCACAACACCATAGATTGGGCTAATCCAACAGTATTAATAAGAACACAAAAAAGAAGTGATGGAACTACAAGAGAAATCATCCTTCCAAAATGTATAAAAAAAGAAGACATTGAAAAAGTTAGGCCTATATTCTTAGATATTGTTAAAGAATTTGAAAATGCAAAAACCATCGAAGAAAAACAAAAAATTAGAGAAAAAATCGTAAAAAGATTAAACGCATGGCTATACAAAAACTACAACAAACTCAACTCCCACTCATTACGTTATGCATACATAACCTATTTGAGTAAAAAAGGCATTCCAGCCCAAATCCTCGCAAAAATTACAAAACACAAAAACATAAACTACATCGAACACTACACCCAATCCAAACTAGCCAAAGAAATCCTAAAAAATATTGGGGATGTAGATGATTGAAATCAAATTCTCTAAAATCCCTCGATGGGATGAGATTAATAAAATTATCGAGCAATCGAAACACGCCATTGTCTTATTAAAATTCTCTAAAAGCGTTTATGAACATCCTAAAATGCAGTATAAACTCGAAGTTTTGAAACAAGAACCTAATATATTTATTGAAGTCGAAAATTCAAAAAGAGGGAGAAAAAAGAAAATTGATAATTTCACTAAACAAAAAATCTTAGAATTGTTGAAAGAAGGTTATTCTCTTAGAGAAGTTGGACGAGAATTAGGTATCTCAAAATCTAGTGTTTGGAATTATGCTAAAGATTATATTACTGAGATAAAAAAAGAGAAATTAAAAGAACTTATCTGGGAGTTAAAAGAAACGGCAGTAGAAGAAAGTTGGTATGACTACACAGTCCAAGCTCTATTTTTAGAACTTGAAGCATATATTAATAACAATGACTTAGAAAAATCAAAAGAGATTTTACAAAAAATTATAGAATATAGACACGAGGCAATTGAATGATCTGTGAAAATTAATTATCAAAAAATAAAAAATATTAAATCTACTTCTCCAACAAATTACCAATTCTATCTAATTTCTCTGAAATTTCAATTAATATCTTTTATGCTCTTCTAATTCAGCAAATATTAATTTAATATATTCAACTCTCTCATCCAACTTTTTATTTAACTCTAATACTGTGATATCCTAAAAATATTCACACTGTTGTGTTTTTGAAATTATTTTGCTATAATAGTTATTATAATTGATATTTTCAAAATACACATCATAAGGAAGTTTTGAAATTATGATTTCTTTAATTATGTAATTATTGTAGTAAATAATAAAAGAAATAAATAATTATTTAATTATGTTATTACAATCATAATACAACAATGCAATATAAAACCATTAGTGATTCAAATTCAATACTAGTAATAATAAAAAAATACTACCTTAACTCCCATAACTCTATAATATCCATTACAAGGGTGGAATAATGAAATTCTACAACAGAGAAATGGAAATAAACTACCTAAAAACCTATTGTCAGTTGGAGCCTAACTCTATACTATTCGTTTATGGTCCTAAGTCATCAGGTAAAACAACTGTAATGCTAAGGGTTATCGAAGAATTATCTAAAAGAGATGATATTATTTTCTTTTATTACGATTTAAGAAGATATGCAACGCCAACAAAAGAGGAGTTTTTAGAAATATTTTTCAAAAAAGGGGAGAAAAAATACCTATTAAATACTTTGGAAATTGATTTAAAAATATTCAAATTTGGAATAGAAGAAAATTATGATTTTAACAATATAAAGTTAAACGATGTATTTGATAAAATTTATGAAAGCATTAAAGCGGTTATTAGAGATGGGAAAAAGCCAGTTTTAATTATAGATGAATTACAAAAATTAAAAAATATCTACTTCAATGGAGGAAAATCATTATTAAATGAATTATTCAACCTCTTCGTCCATTTAACAAAAGTTAGACACTTATGTAATGTTATTTGTCTAACTTCTGATACCTTATTCATCCAGGAGATTTATAAGAATTCCACATTAGAAAAAGCTGCCGAATATTATCTAATTGATTGGTTAAGTAAAGAAGATGTTGAAAGTATATTAAAAGATGAAGGATTTACTGAGAAAGAAATAAAATACGCAGCTAAATTTATTTCCCTACCTTACGAAATTTCTCAACTAGTGAATAATAAAAAAGTGGGCATATCTGTAGAAGAAAGTATAAAACGATGGATTAACATTGAGAAAGATAAAATAAGATATACAATAAGAGAAAATTTAGATAAAAAAGAGGAAATTCTAAAAATTCTATCAAAGTTCAAGGATAATATTAAAATAAAAAATGATGATATTGAAGATGAGTTATTTGGAACATTGAAAATATTAATTGAGAATGAAATCTTATTCTATGATGTTATTAATGGAATAATCAAACCATCATCATTAACCAAATGGTTTGCCATCAACAATCTATTAAAAATGTAAATCAATAGCAATCCACACTATTTTTTCTCCAATAAATTTGCAGCAGAAATTTCATTTTTACATAATTAATCAATAAATTAGTATATAATAATATATATTTAAGAACAACATTCCAATAGTTGCTGCAATTTTTGAAGCTTAGTGTAAGGTTATTATTTGTTCTGGTTATCCACTACTTTTAGAACAATTTAAACAATTGTAGCGGATAATCAGAACGCCATTAATCTATGCTAAAGTAGCTGCATTACTGTAAAATTTATCTATAATTTGAGGGTGGTGCATAATTCAAAGATTTAGATTTATGCTCTAACGTCTATAATCCGTTAGCTTTAAGTTTCTACTGTCATAAGCAGAATCAGCACTCCCATCTAATTTTCAAAATACATCTCATAAAGAGTTTTTAAATTATGTAATTCATTATTTCTTTAATTCTGCAATTATTGTAGTAAATAATAAAAGAAATAAATAATTATTTAATTATGTTGTTATAGAATAATATAATGCAATAATGCAATAAGTTAAATCCCATGAAAACATACGGTTGAACAGATATTAATAGTTTTAGAATATTAAAGAATATGTGAAGGTTTCTTCGGAGATTTAACTAATAGATTCGGTGATAAATTAAATACTTCCTCAATTTCAACATTTATTACTTGAATAGAACCCGGATAAGTATCTATTCCATTATTATACTACTTAGCTATTCCTTTTAAATTAATCAACTATCTTAGACCCACTCCATTAATCCACAACCTTTATATATGTGAAATAAAATATTAAAAAATACACCCTTTTTTATTATATCTATTAATATATATAATTTAATAAATATAACATTTAACTATTATAGTTCTCAATCTCCTCACTCATCGAAATCACCAATTGGAGGGAGAATATTATCATATAAGCAGATTCCTGCACTTCTTACATTATTCTTTTTGTCTAAAATACAATATACTTCCCCATTATGCATTCCAACAGATTGTAGATACTTTAACTTTTTTAAATTTGTAGAACTAATATTATTAATTTTGAGTATAATATTTTCTAAATAAAGAGGAGTTCTTGTAACTATTCCATAAATATAATTTTTGAACATAATTCTACCTCGTGCAATTTTATAATGCCATTTACCTTTTTTACTTAAAAGGAATAATGTATTTTTATCTATTACAACATTTAATACATCCTCTTTAAATCCATCACTATGATATATTTTCTCCCATACAATTTTTGGAGGTTCTTTGTGGATAATGTTCAATTTAGCATCAGCAATCGTTACCAATGGTTTTTCAGTTTTATACGAAACTATTAAAGTAACATTTGATGAATACTCCTTGAAACTATTTGGAACTAATGCTGTTGAGTAAATTTTTAATGGGGTTAATAATGGCAATAGGGCTGAAACAATCCCTGCAATTTTAATGTTATCTTCCATTTTTCTTAACATTTCTAATAACTCCTTATCTTGAATTAAGTGATAATCATAAACTATAGCATTCATTAAACCTTCTATTGAATGGAATAAATTAATTTCATAAGCCCAACAAGGTTTCATTTCCCCATGCTCTCTACAGAAGTCAAATTTTGTGTGTGCAAAACCACACTTTGGACAGTAATATGCATTATAAACTTTACGACATCCACAGAAGTAGGCAATGAATGGAGGAATATTTTCAGTAATTGGTGCTGTAATATTATCCAAATTTATTGTCCCATTAACTTCCATTTTAACCACCTCACGATTTTTTTGATTGATTCATTACTTTTATTCTTTTTAACAGAGGAATCTTTCATATCTCTTTTTTTAATCTCTTCTAAGAGTTCTTCTTTGGTAATTTTCGCAAGTTTGGGAGAGGAGAGAGAGGTGGCTAATTCATAAGCTTGTTTTACCCTATAAAATCTCAGCCAAAGAGATTCATTCTCATTATTGATGATTTCTTGAATGTCCTTTTTTATGTTGGGGTAATATTTACTTCCAATGTATTTGTATTCAACCTTATTTGGGACTTCTTTTGATGAGAGTTCAAGAAGCAGTTTTATAAATGCAGTTTTTAATTCTGGAGAGCCAATTTTTATAGTGTATGCTCTTTTATTAGCCCACGACGGTGCAAAGGGAATGTCTTTTGCAAAGTAGCCAGCATAAATACTTCTCCCGGGGTCGAACCACTTATAAGAGATGAGATTAGGAATGTAAATCCATCTCCCATCATCATAGATTGTTACTTTTTTCCCTGTTTTTTCAATTTTTCTTTTAATTTCAAGATATACAGTATTAAAAAATTCTTTAAGGTCTTCCATTTCTTCAGTTATGAGTGTCAAACTTTCTATATCTTTTGCAGGCTTATCTCTATAATAGAATCTTACATCAATCCTATTACTGTATAATTTTTCTAACATATCCATAAAGTTTTGAGATTGGGGAAGAGGTGTTATGTTATTTTTTTCCATTTTTTCACCCATTTTAAATAAAAGCGTTTAGAGGGTGAGTACTCTGAGATTTCTTTTTTTAGTTCTAAATTTTGATGTTCTTGGGAGTGTGAGTTTGATTGAAATACTTAGAGATAGGAAAGGAAATAATGTGGGGAGAAATATTTTATTGTTACCAACAATGTTCAAAATGAGAGTTAGAACTAACTTAAGTGCGGTTTGTGTAATATATTCGTATGCCATATCAGCATATAATAATTTGATATAAACTGGGAAGATATTTACAATAAATTACTACAAAAAAAAGTAGGAAATAATATTGTGGAGAACTTGCCAAAAAATGTGGCTACAATAAAAAATAGATTGATGAGTTTTTGTGAAGAATATGGTATAGAATATAAAAAAGATATTTTAATTAATCCAATTCCTAAAGCAAATATTTATGAGAAATTATTCTTATATGATGACTTTGACCAAATAATAAATGATAAAATATCCTTTGCTAAAAACTTCTTACCATACATCACAGTTCTAAAGAACTTAGTAAATGGAGAGTTGAAGGAGTTAAGAGAGATAGAAATCATTAAAAAGCTAAAAAATGGTAGGGAGGATGAAAGTTAAATATGTAAAAGATGTCGTATGGACGCCAGAATATTTATCAATTACATTAGTAGGAGAAAATGAAGAGGAAAAAACCATTATAGGTAACTGTTTCCTCCCATATCATCCTTATGAGTTTAAAAATGCAGAATTACATTACTTTGAGAATGGGGGGCTAATAATAAATGTAAAAAAAATAGCAAAACCAAACAAATGGGATGCTAAAGGGATTATAGAAGCAATAAATAAAACTGAAACATACTTTGAATATAGGAGAGATAGATACAATGTGATTAATGAAGATTATTGGACACAAAATGGTAAAAAAATCTTTGAGAAAATATTTGATGATGATTATACTAATCCTCCATTTATTCCTGTGCCTATAACAAGAGGGATTAGAATCTTTACAAAACCACATCCCGAAGATGAAAATAAAACGATATTGAGGATAGCACTCTATTTCTTAGAAGAAGTTAGAGTTGATAAATGGGAATTAATAATATAAAAAAGGGTGATAGGATGAGAGATGAAGGAAAAATTGTAACCTTATACGGAACAGTAAAATTTGAGACTTTATCTCATGTTACCAACGATAAAAATACACTACTTACAACAGTAGAAGGAGTTCCTATAATTCCATTCTTTATTGTAGAAAGACAGTTGGTTGAGGAGTATATAAAATGGGGCTTACCGCTACCTACAAGGTTGAATAAAGTGGGTAATTTAATAATTAAGAGAGTTATAGGCTCTCAAATTCCAATAAGTAGTTTGTATCCAAAACTCAAATCTCCTACTTATGGAGAAGTTACAACAGGTTCAGTTCTCGATAAAAAGGGAGTTGCAGGATTTTTTGACTTCAAACTACCCATAAACTTAGATGCACCAATTGAAGAGTTTGATTTGCTCTTTGGATGCTTAAAAAGTTTAGGAGATGTGGGAATAGGTGCGGATAGAACATTTGGATTTGGAGAGTGTAATTTAACCCTAAACGCTGTAAATAGAAAACCAATTAAGAAAGTTGGAGTATTTAAAGAATTGTGGGATAATAAATTATTCAAGCCAAGTCCCGTTCCAAAAAGATTGAGATTGAAAGAATTGGTTATTTATTCAATAAATCTAATGAAATGGATTGTGCCAAAAGGTAATAAATGGTATAGTGCTGATGTAAAATTCTTACTATATAGAAAAAAATTACAACTCCCAGAAGTAGAATGTAGGAAATTTATTATAATGTTGAAGGTATAGAGAATATAGACATGCACTTTATATATGACCTTAGAAAGTATTGTAGAAGTGTATGGAGGAGATTTGGTAAAAATCCGACAAAATACTTTGGTGGAAGGTTATACCACAATCTTTATGAATACACACCATACGAGGCTATGGCTAAATTCAAACCTTTTAAAATATTTGTAGAAGGTAAGGAAGAAGAGGTAAATGAATTAACTGACTTTATATGCTCAACTATAGACGGTAAAACAATAACTCCAGAAAAATACGATAAAGAAGTGAAGATAGAAGTTGTAGATGTTAAAACTAAGAAGAGGGAGGATTACTTTAAACTAAACCATTGGGAAAATTAAAACTAAAATATTTAAATACTTTTAAAGATTATACTCTTTTTAGTGTAGAAATAAGCATTTTCTAACTCTATTTTAGTTTTTTAAATGGAAAAAGTGAGGTTTTAAACAATAACTTAAACATATATATACTCTTAAAACATTAAAAAGTGAATGTTTATCAGATAGGGAGTTTGGGGGTGATAATTTGCTAAAAAGAGGACTACTCCTCTTCTCTATAATATTAATAACTGTGGGAGTTGGACTATGTGGTTGTATGAGTTCCAATGGAAGTGGGAGTAGTAAGACAATTGGAGGGCTTGAGAAGGTTGAAGTAGCAAATACTCAGAAAGTGGAAACAACTCCTCTTTCTAATACTGTTAAAATTAAAACTATAAGAGGGGATGTAATTGAAATTCCAAAAGATGACTATGAAGCTTTAAAAAATGATAGAGTTCCTGAATGGTATATTAAGAAGGTTGAGAGTAATTTAAATCCACCAAAAGAAGTTATTGAAAAATTAAAAAATGAGAAGTTAAGCGATTCAGGTATAGCATATATAATACCTTACTCATTGGGGGAGTGTTGTGAATGTATTGGTTACCTATATGACAGTAGAAGGGGCGAATGGAGATGGGATAATGGTATGATGGGAGACTTAGGGATATATATAGTATCTAATAAAACTTTTGATGAGTTTTTGTTAGTTAATGGGATAAACCCTTACTCATTGGATAAAAGTAAATATAATAACTATTGAAAGAATATGTTAAAGTTAGAAAAGACTTGGATGATTGGTTTAATAACAATATAAGGGGTCATCCAATTTGTATAGGAGTTTATGGGAGATATTCTAAAAATTTTGATGAAGCAATAGATGTATATATTCTAAAACAAGGATGGGGATATTTACCTAAGAGTATTGTAAAATATAATGGCACTACTCCAATTAATCCTTATGAAAAATGGAAAGATAAAAACCCAATAGGTTATAAAATTTGGCAATTGGTTATTGATGCACAAAAATATGCACAAGAGCATAAATTAGGTATTTGGGCTATAGACTTCAATGAAAATTAAAGATATTGGAGTATTTTCTCTTTTTCTTTTCAATGTTTATATACTATCTCACACTCTCCATTTTCTCCCCAGAATGTTATTAAGTTTTTATATATTACATTATTCTGTATAAGAAAATAACCATTAGAAGTTAGGAGCCAATTAACATAATCTGGAAGATTATTTGGGATTTTTCCAATCTGCACAACTCCTATTCTCTGCATTTTTGCTATCCCACATTTATTTTTTATTGGACAATAATTCTATATAATTAAATATATTAATATATATTTTAGCCAAGATGGTTTTTTATCTATCATATATTTAAATTTACAAATATAACTTCCTAAAATAGAAAAACGACTTTCACTGTTATTAGGGGAGAAATTAATAAATAGGAAAGAAGGCACGCCGATGACCCCTGCTCCACCCGATACACCCGATTTATTATATTAAATTACAAGATAAGGATTAAATGGATATGTGCAAATAAGGAAAGATATGAAACTTACGATAGAAATATTAAAGGAAAGGATTAATAAGGTAGTTAAAAGGAATAAGAAGTCGATAGAGATTAAAATCTTAGCAGGAATTTTGTATTATTTGAGATTATTGTTAAGAAAGGTAAGTTTATTTCTTTCTCAATTTGAAGGTATAAGTCATGAATCGGTTAGAACATATTATCACAAGATTAAGGAGATTTTAAACGAGCCTTAAAGAAAGACAAGAAACCTAATTGCAATCGATGAGGCCAAACTAAAGTTTGGAAATAAAACTATTTATGTATGGTCTGCTATCGATGTTGAATCTAAAGAATGTTTAGGTATCTATGGCCCTAAAACAAGAAACTTCCTCGATACTATATTATTCGTAAAAAATATATTAAAATTTTTGCTCGAATAAACCAAAGATTTTAGTCGATGGTGGTAGATAGTATCCACGAGCATTACAGAAATTAGGCTTAGAATTCGAAAGAGTTCGATTTGGATTAAGAAATTGTGTTGAAAGTTTCTTCTCCCTACTTAAACGAAGAACTAACTCTTTCTATAACCGATTCCCTAATAATTGTAAATTCGTTACCGTTATCAGCTGGTTTAAATCCTTCGTCTCCTTCTATAACTGGCTCCTATCCTTATCTTGACAACCACTATTGTTGTGAAGAAGTAATAAAAAATAAAATATATGAAACCTTATAACAGTCTATGAATATGAGAAGATTTCATAAAACATAATAAAAGTTCAAATAATACTCTAAAGAGCTCTTATTTTTATAGCATTCAACATCACTTCAAAGCATTAGAATGTGATTTAAAATAATAATTACTTATGAAATTGTAGTTATAGAGATTTACTAAAGAGTTTTCTGGAGAATAATCTATTTTTTCTACAATTTGTTTTATCTTTTGTATGGTTTTTTTATTATACATCTCCAGAGTGTGAATATACGAAGTTGGCTTGATATGTTTTGAACACTCTAATTCATACATTTTCATCTCCTCTTCACTTAATTCTTCAAATCTGGGTAATTGTACTATTTTAACTTTAAATTTTCTTTTTTTTCTTTTTATTTTCATTTCTATCACCCTTTATTTTTTATTAATATTTAACTAACCCACATATTTCAATTAACATCACTCTTTTCAAGAGGTTCTGATGTATTATACTCCATTTTATATAAATACTTAGGATTATCAAGGATACCATTTTTTAAGTCATTATTATCAATTTTTGTATAATAGTAGTTACCTATAACTAATTGCTTGCTAGTTCTAACAATAATACTTTTTGCATACTCTTCTTTACATAATATATTTATACCCACCATTTACCTTATCCATAACTTTTATTACAATCTGGAAATGCATTTGAAAGTGAATAGAATATATAGATAATTTTCTCTTTTATATGTTCATTTAATATTTTTTCAGCTACTGAACGATGTGAAACGTCATTTCTAATATCTTTTTGTTCTTCCAATACCTCCAATAAAGTCTTAAAATCTGTTTGGAGATTTTTAATATAAGGTGAATTTTTTTTTCATTAAAATTCTTAATGAATTAATTAAATCTTGCAAACTCATTTTTGAAATATTGCCATTTTTATATTTCGAGGATTTTAAGTTATTTTTCCAATTATTTCCCCACAATACCTTTGCATTGAATTCTACAACTATTTTTAAGTATTCTTCTAATATAGTGTAATATTCTTTTATTATTAAACTAACAAGATTTGACATATTTTTGTGTTTTTTTAGCTCTTTTATTTCAGCTTCATATTTCTTTAACTTTCCTATAAACATAGGTGGCAAATTATTCAGATAGTCATAATACTCACAACTTTCACCTATATCATCATATACATCCACATCATCCCTTGAATATATTAAATCAGGAGAGGATAATGAAGTGCTGCTAACTTCATCTTTAATTATTCGAGATATAATTACATACATTTGTTGTTTCTCAATTATTGAGTCTTTAATACCATCTAAACGCAGTATAATGTTTGAGCTAATTGTATTTAATATTCTATATAAATTGTACAAATTATTTTCTTTTGCCTCTTTTTTTAATTCATCAATTTTGGATATTGTCTCATAACTATAATTATCCTCCATAAGTAATTTTATTCCTTTATATAAAATATTAAAGAATTTGTATTTTTTAGATTCTTTTCCTTTCTCAGTGAAAGTATTTAAATATTCTTGCAATTTATTAACAGAATTGTAAATATCTCCATTTTTTACCATTACATAAAATTCATAAAGAGGTTTATCGGACAATATTCTTTTAAGTAGTAATTGTTTTTTAATGGAGGATTCTTTATATAATTGTAGTGCTTTGTTTATTTCATTTAACGCTTCTTCATATTTTTGTTTTGTCCATTTTAATTTTGTTGCGTTTAAATAGTGATATTTTACTTTAACTACTGCAGAACTATAATCATCAGAAGATTTTTTATAATACTCATAGGCTTTCTTTAAATTATCAATAGATTCTTCTAATGAATCGCTGTGAATATTTGCTGCCAAAGTTTCATATTTAAATCCATATATATAATTAATTACATCACTATCCTTTGACATTTTAGCATATTCAATGGCTTTATCCACATATTCAATAAATTTATTTTTATCTCTAAAATGAGCTAAAGCTAAACATTTATATGCCTTTGTATATTCCTCATAAGCTTCTTTTGTATAACCCATCTCTTTTGCTATATCTCCTGCCTTGATATAACATTCATAAGCATTGACATATAATTTAAGAGATTCATTATATTTTGCTAAATTGTTCCAATACAATTTTGTGGTAGAAAGCATTGCCTGTTTAAAATAGTCTTTTTTAAATTTATTGTATGCTTCCTCTGCTAATTTTCTTTCTTCTTCTGAATATACACTAGCTAAATAAAATTCACGACTTTTTCTATATAGTTTCGATTTATACTTATAATACTCTATTCCAATACTATAATATGGTTCATACTTTTTAATGTTTTGAATACTATCGAGTTTATATTGTAATCTTATTTTTTCTATATAATCAGGGATTTTACTCTCATCTAAATATCGCATTACGATAATTTGACTCTTTATGGATATAAGCATACAGTCAATTAGGTTTAATTCCGAAAAATTTTTAGTAGCCGTTTCAATGTTGCGTAAAGCGTCGATATATTGTTTATTTATTAAGTTCCGAATTCCTACAAAATAATTATATTTTGCTTTGTATAGTTTGTACATCTCATCATTGTTTGGCACTAACTTAATAATACTTTCATATGTATTAATTATAGAGTTAATGTCTCCTTTGTCATAGTATTCCTTTATTTTTTTCTCTAAATCTATAATTTCAGTATAATGTTTATCAGCCAATCCAATTTTAGATAAATACATTTTTATAGTATTTATTATTGAATTTCCTAATTTTTTATTTATTATAAACTCATAATCTTCATTTTTGTGTAGTTTTATAAAATGAGCATTTTTTACACTTTTTTCTACATTTTGTCCATGTTTGTTAGAATACCCACTTAATGGTGTTTTCTTAAATGGCATAGTATTAGATATATTATTATTTTTTACACTTTTTACGATAGTTTTAGAAGTTTTAGAGCAAGGTTTATAATTATATTTATTGTTGTTTGATTTATTGTAAGTATTCTCTGTTTTTGAATAATTTATTTTGTAGAGCTCATTATTTATTTTATTAATGTAGTTAATTGCACCAACATTATTTCTATCTTTTTCTAAAACTATATTAAAGCACCTTTTAGCGTCAGTGTATTTTCCCAATGCGTAATAAACTTCACCTTTCAAATACCAAAAACCAATAGCCTTAGGATTTAATTCAGTGCTTTTATTTAAATACTTCAATGCTTTATCATATTTTTTTAAAGTATAGTATCTCTTTCCAATATCGTAGCAATAATTTCCAATAATACCCCTTAAATTTGGAGGAATTATAGAAATCAAACTATTAAAGAATGATTCAGCTTTTTCTTCATTACCTAAATTTAAATAGCTAAGTCCTAAGTAATATCTAGACTCAACATCAAGATTATTTATAGAACTCAAATATTGTATTGCATTTTTAAAATCATTTAATTTAAAATAACATACTCCTATTTTTTTCAAAATATTGTTATGATATGTGTTAGGACATAAATTAATACACCTTTTGTAATTTAGTATAGCATCAGAATATTTTTTTAATTCAAAATAGCATTCTCCAAGGTAATAATAGCATCTACCACTCTCTGGCATAATTGACAAATATTCTTTAAATTTAGATATAGCATCATCATATTTTTTATTTTTAAAATATTCCAATCCTTTTTCAAGACATGAATTATTCAATACATATATAATTTTATCTTTCATTGTTTTAGCTTCTTTATAATTTGGATTAATTTTTAAAGCTTTGTTTATTATTTCTAATGCCTTTTTATAGTCTCCTAATTTACCATAACTATTCCACAAATAACTATAAGCGTCCATTTGATTAGGATTTAATTTTATTGCTTTTTCTAAATAACATACAGCAGATTTATAATCTCCAAGTTTATAATATATTACCCCAGCACGATACACTGCAAATTTATGATTCGGATTCATCTTTAACGCAGATAAATAACACTTTAATGCACTTTTTAATTCTCCTCTTTTTTCATACACAAGGCCTCCTTTTGTAACATAATCCCCCACAGTCATTTTATGTTTTGAACTTTGACTATTCATAAGATCACCACATAGCCATAATCATGACATAAAATTTCAAAAAATCATAAAAAAATATTAAATTCTAAAATTATTTTGTTGTTTTTAGTTCATAATATATTTAAATAATATATAATTTCTAAAATGGATAGTATAAAGGATTTATAATTTATAAAACTGTTTAGTTTAATTTTATTATATTAATCCACGACATCTTTTATTTTATTTAATTTAATATCTTTTTATTCTTTTCTTTAATTTTTAACAATGGGATATATACTTCTTTGGGTAATAAAATAATTCTTTAATACAATAATTAAAGAACTAAATAAACAATGGAATACATAATTATGTAACTATTACATTAAATAATAAAAGAAATAGATAATTATTTAATTATGTTATCACATAATAACATAATACAATAACACTATACAAAACATTTGTGGTGGGATATTATGGCTGTAATTTCAATTGCCAATCAAAAAGGTGGCGTGGGAAAAACCACAATAGCATTAAACCTATCATATACTCTTGCAGAAAATGGATATGATACTTTAGTAATAGATTTAGACCCACAATTTAACTTATCCTTTGGAATTTTAGGAATGAAATTATTAGATTACACTGATAAAAATATTGGAACACTGTTATCAAAAAACTCTGTCAAGAAAAAAGAGATAGAAGAATCTATTGTAAAAATTAACGATAGATTGGATTTAATTCCCTCTCACTTACAACTCTCTGCTGTAGAAAAAATGTTAGTTAATGCCTATGCTACTGTTGAAAAAGCAGAGCGTGAAGGAATGCCAGTATTTAAATTTGAGTCTAACAATCCTGCTAGTATTGAATTCTTAAAACTTGCTAAATGGTGATAGAAAATGTCAAATGATGATTTAAATGCATTAAAAAAATTAAAAAAAATTAGTGCTGGAACTGTAAAACAAATAACTTCACTACCAAAAAAAGAACCACAAGAGGAAAAAATGTCAAAAACTTTGAGAATAAAAAACTCTACCCATGAAAAAATTATTGAAATGTATGGAAAGAAGATTGGCAGCCAAGGAGAAATCGTAGATATGGGAATTGCAGTCCTATACGCACTATGGAAAATCCTCCCAGAAGATAGATTCTTTAGAATAATAAAATTAGCAGAAGAAAAAAGATTTGAAGAAATTGCTAAAAGATTTGAAATTAAATAATCATGAAAAACTTGATTGCGTTACCTGTGTTACTCGAGTTCCTTGAGTTACCTAAGTTACAAACATTTATAAATTGAATACACTATTAAGAGAATAGATGTTGAGAGTGAGCATAAATACAAACAATAAATATAATCCTACTATTCTATAACTATTTTTTATATGATTAAATAAAAAGGTGATTTTTTATGAAATTTTTTAACCGAGAAAAAGAAATAAATAAAATTTTAGCAATTTTAGAAAATAAAACCTTTTTAATTAACTTTGTATATGGTCCCATAAACAGTGGTAAGACTGCACTAATTAATGAAATAATCACCAACAAGTTAGATAAGAAAAAGTATATTCCATTCTATTTTAATTTTAGATGCATATACTTAAGAAATTGTAATGACATTCTAATTTCTCTATTTGAAGAGTATAATAAAAATACAACACCGTTAGAAGTTATAAAACAAACACTCGAAGAATCTCCAATAATTAATAGAATACCAATACACGAGAATACTTTTAATGAGATTTTAAGGAGCAATACCTCTCTCTCAAAATATATTATAAACCTCTTATCAGAATTAAAAAATCAAGAACTACAGCCAATATTAATTTTTGATGAACTACAAAAAATTAGCCATTTGAAATATCCTAAACCGCTCATTTCCTCATTCTTCAAATTCTTAACCTATATAACCGAATTTCAATTAACACATGTTTTTTGTATGACTTCAGATGTTTTATTCATGGAAGACGTTGCATTCCATATACTATCCAATGAAGTTAATTATATATTAGTTGATGACTTTGATAAAGAAACTACTCTAAAATTTATGGACTTTTTCTCGAAAGAAAAGTTGAATAGAACTCTTACTAATGAAGAGAAGGAATTAATTTACTCCTATGTTGGTGGTAATCCAATGGATATTATTTGGGTCATTGATAACATGAGAATTCATGATTTAAAAGAAAGTTTAGATAAATTTTTAAAATTGAAAGTTCTAAATTAAGGTTCTTTTTAGAGAAACTTAAATGGACTAATGAAAAAGAATATAATGAAGTTGTTAATGTATTGCCATTATTTAAAGAAGAGTTTGAGATTGATAGTGATAATATTCCCCATGATATTAGAGAATTGTTAGTTAAAAAATTTATTTTATAATCCTATTAAAGGAAAAATAAGGCCTAAAAATTATATAACTTGGAACGCTATAAAGAGAGTTTTATGAGTCTATGTTAATTTTTCAAGATAAATAATTTAGTTAGTTAAACTTATTTTTTTGACATTTCATTTAAAATTTCATTTATTAGTTCTTCTAATACTAAAACTTTATTTTTTGCGACATCCCAAACAATATCTATATTTACCCCAAAATAAAAATGTATAAGTTTATCTCTCATCCCTGCAATGTTTTTCCAAGGAATGTTTTTATATTTTTCTTTAATTTGTGGGGATAATAATTTTACAGCCTCTCCGATTATTTCAATATTCCTTATAACTGCATCCTGTGTTTTTGTATCTAATAAAAATGTTTCATAGTCCATTCCCTCAGTATAATTTTTTATTCTCTGTATAGCCTCTAAAATGTCCATTAAAATTTCTTTATCTCCTCTTTTAGACATATATTACCCCTTTTTCAATCTCTTCTTTAACTTCTTTTACTCTTATAGTTTTCAAACCTTCTACAGTGAGCAAATCTACCTTTTTGTTAAATAAATTTTCAAGGTATGTTATCAACCCAATGTAATTATCATACGTTGCTTTTCCTTTTTCAAATTCAACAATAAAATCAATATCTGAACTTTCCTTTTGTTCATTTCTTGCATAACTTCCAAATAATCCTATCCTTTTAACTCCAAAATTTTTTAATTCATTTTTATGCTTTCTGAGTGTAGTTAAAATAACTTCTTTATTAAGTTCCATATCTTTCACCATTTATGATGCTAATGAAGCTCCACTCTTTTAGGACGAAGCTCACACAACATAGTAATTTATAGGACAATTATGGACATTTAGGAAATTTCAATTAGATATTTTATTTTATATTACTTTAATACCATAAAAATATTTTAAATTTTAATTTTAAATCTTTAAGTATTTAATATAATAGAGTAGGTCAGGTAAACTCGTCATTAAGTATGTGATTATTAATTAGTAATAATCATTGCATTGAATAATTAAATAATTATTTTATTATGTTATAACATAATGCAATAATACAATCAAAGATTTTAAAGGAATATAATATAACCATGGTGATAAGTATGAAAATCCATATCACTATATTTCGATTGTATTCTTCTGAAAAATGTAATATTATTTACTATTTTCTACTAATACTACTATTTTTAGCTGATAATATTTTATAAATGTTTCGATTATTGTGATTATTGAACTCATTTGTATACTAATTAGGATGAATATTTAAAATTCAACAAATACAGCGATAAAAAGCAATAAGATTATTAGCATAAAAAATACTAAAACATTCACAACAATTACTGAATCTACTCCTAAATAACCTAAAATATATTCAGTAAAATATATCCACAATACAATAAAACCAAATAATACCAAAAATAAGAAGTTATGTTTATCAAATGGTAATTTTTTATAAATAAATAACCTCAATGAGAGCTCTAATAACTAAAAATAGAGACTGTCAAGATAAAAAAGATTAAAAAATATGGAAGTAAATGGAGGGATATAAAGCTTACGATAGAAGTATTAAAGGAACGAATGGGAGAACTTTTTAAGAGAGATAGGAAATCGGTAGAGATTAAAATTTTATCTGGGATTTTGTATTATTTAGGGTTATCGTTAAGGAAAGTTAGTTTATTTTTTCCCAATTCGAGAGCGTAAGCCTTGGGTATTTATGTCTTCAAAACTCGAAGTTGCCTCGATACTATATTATTCGTTAGAAGTATATTAAAATTTTGTTCGAATAAACCAAAGATTTTAGTCGATAGTGGTAGATAGTATCCACGAGCAT
>NZ_JACCLX010000033.1 GCF_024490875.1 Methanocaldococcus sp. | reverse complement strand
TTAATACTACTTATATTTGTCTGTCTGTTATTTCCATATCCAATTTCTACTGAAACACCCTTGTATATCCAAAATTATGATGTTAGGTTATTTATAATCTTAGCAATTTTTTATTATTTCTTACCGCTAATAGTTTTTAAATTATATAACAAAAAAATAAGAATTAAAAACTTAGTTAAAGTTTTAATTTTTCCTAAGTATGTTTTAATTATTGGAATGTCTCTGATTTATTTATTATTTCTTCTAAAAGTTGCTATTTATTTAATGTTTTTAAAATCTTTCATTGTTTTTTATCTTCTTATTGTAATAGCACGAATGTTCGGAGTTTATTTTAGAGACGAAATAAAAATAGAGCTAATGAAACTATAAACTTAGCAATTAACTTATTATAGAACCATGGCACAATTTTTAAATATTATTACATTAAATTTTTAATAATAATTCAAAATATTTTAAAGATTATTTAATATTTAAATTTCCAAATTAAAAAATAGTATAGTGATACGCATGGCAGATAAAAAAATAAAGATCTTTCTCATTTCAACTGTTGTAAATAAAAGTATTGTAAAGGCTATTGAAGATGTTAAAGAATATGCAGATGTTAAATTAATATTTGCCCATGAGATGAACAAATACAACCTCCAAGAACTTATCGATTGGGCTGATATTGTTTTGATTGATGTTAGGGGCGATGCATTAGCACTTACTGAACTTGATTATAAAGATAGGGATGTTATTGCATTAGTTGGAGGTTCTTCTTTATTTTCCATTGCAAAACTTGGCAGTTTTAAGATGAGTAAAGTGAAAGGAGCCAATATGTCCTATGGAGGAAATCCTGAAAGTGTGAAGAAATGGATAAACAGAATGCAAAAGATTATAGAAACTGCAGGGAAAATTTTGCCTTTCGGTGTCTTTAAAGATGCGAGAAATTACATTAGAATTGTAAGGTATTGGGCAAATGGGGGCTATGAGAATTACAAAAACATGTTTCTATTCATTTGCAAAATAAAAGGGGCCAATATTAAAGTTAAGATTAAGGACCCAATAGAATATCCAGAAATTGGGCTATATCATCCAGATTATGGATATAATTATAAACCTCAAATTGACCCAAATAAGCCAACTGTTGGGATAATCTTTTATGGTGGGATGCATTTAGAGTCTTGTGAGCCAACACTCAAAGAAATTATTAATAGATTAAATGCTAATGTTATCCCTGTTTGTTCAGATGGAATTGTAAATTTAAAGGCAATGAGAGAATATTTTAAAGATAAGGATTTAGATGCCATAATTAGTTTATTGTGGTTTAGGTTAAATGGAGGACCATTAGGTGGAAATCCAGAGCCAACAATTAAACTTTTAAAAGAAATGAAAGCAAAATTATTCTGTCCAGCAATGATGATAATGCAAGAAATAGAGGATTGGGAGAGAAGTGAGAGGGGATTAAATATTCTTCAAACAATAACTACCGTTGAGATGCCAGAAATGGATGGTGGGGTTGAGCCGATTCCTATTTGTGGGGTAGAAGGTTGTGACGTAGTTCCAATAATGGATAGGGTTGATAAATTTGTTAGTAGAGTAAATAGATGGATAAATTTGAAGAGGAAGCCAAATAAAGATAAAAGAATAGCAATTATCATTTACAACTATCCTCCAGGAGAGGAGAATCTTGGTAATGCAGCATATATAGATACCTTTGCAAGTGTTGAAAGAATTCTTGAAAGACTAAAAGAGGAAGGCTATAATGTTGAGAAAACCAAAAAAATAAAGGATATATTTGTAGAGAGAAAACTCTTCAATCCAAAATTTTATCCTCCAGAGGAAATTGAATGCCCAAGGATGAGTGTTGATGAATATCTAAGATATTCCAATGAATTGCCAGACGAATGCAAAAGAGATGTTATAAAGTATTGGGGAGAACCACCAGGAAATATAATGGTTGATGACAAGGGCATTTTAATCCCCGGCGTTATTTTAGGAAATATTTTCATTGGAGTTCAACCTTCAAGACCTCCGTTAGATAATAAGGATATAAATTCAGCAATTCACGACCTAACTAAGCCACCTCATCACCAATATATTGCATTCTATAAATGGATTGAGCATATTTTTAAAGCAGATTGCATCATTCACCTTGGAACCCATGGATTAGCAGAATTTATGAAAGGGAAAGAGGTTGGGCTGAGCTCAAAATGCTTCCCAGACATTTTAATTGGAACAATGCCACATCTATATGTTTATCATGTCATTAACACTTCCGAGGCAACAATAGCAAAGAGAAGGTTATATGGGACATTGATAAGTTACAACTCCCCACCATACACAACATCTGAACTTTATGATGAATATGCAAAACTTGAAGAGCTTTTAAATGAATATAGGGATGCATTAATAAAAGATAAGCCAAGGGCAGAGATAGCAAAGAAAAAAGCGTTAGAGCTTGCAAAGAAGTTGAATCTTGGAAATAATTTAGATGAAATAGAGGCAAAACTTTATGAATATAAGAGGGCAATAATCCCAAAAGGTTTGCATATAGTTGGGGAAAAATACAGTTTGGAAGATTTAGAGGAATTTATAACCATTATAGCAAGATATGATAGAGGAGAAATAAAATCACTAAATAGATTAATTGCTGAAAAGAAAGGATTAAAATATGAGGAATTAACACCTAAAGAACTTAAAGAAATTGATGAAGAGGCAAAAGAAATTGTAAAAAGATTCTTAAATGGAGAAAGATTCCCAGAGTATGAAAAAACATTAAAATATGCTTATAATGTTGCTAAAAAATATGCAGATAACTCTTTGGAAATCGAAAATTTAATTGAGGGCTTAAACTCATTCTATATTGAGCCATCTGTTGGTGGAGATGTGATAAGGAATCCAGAGGTATTACCAACAGGAAGAAACATTTATGCCTTTGACTCATTAAAAGTCCCAACAGAATCTGCTGTTGAAAGGGGAAAATATATAGCCAAAAAAACCATTGAAGAATATTTAAAGAGATACAACAAATATCCTGAATCTGTTGGTGTGGTTCTTTGGGGATTTGAGACAGCAAAGACCTATGGGGAGACAATTGCCCAAATCTTAGAATACATTGGAGTTAGAGTTATTCACAAAACCCCTTGGGAAAAGGAACTTGAAGTAATTCCACTTGAAGAACTTGGAAGACCAAGGATTGATGTTGTTGTTACAATTTGTGGTTTCTTTAGAGAGATGTTCCCAAATGTTATGGAACTGCTTGATAAGGCATTTAGAATGGTTGCAGAACTTGATGAACCAGAAGATATGAATTTTATTAAAAAGCATGTAAAAGAGATGGCTGATTATGGAGATTTGGCAAAGGCAAGGATTTTTGGACCTACTGCTACAGAATATAACACAAGACTCCTCCAACTTGTTGAAGATAGTGCTTGGAATGATGAGAGAGATTTGGCCGAAGCATATATTTCATCAATGTGCTATGCATACACAAAGGGACATTATTCAAAAGAAGCAAGAGGGGTTTTTGAAAATCTCTTAAAAAATGTTGAACTTGTTTCACAAGTTAGAGATTGTCACGACTATGATATAACTGATTTAGACCACTATTACGAGTTCTTTGGAGGTTTATCAAAATCCGTTGAAATTTTGAGAGGGAAGAAACCAGAAATGCTCATAGCAGATACTACAAAGGAGGTTGTGAAAGTTGAGAATATCAAAGATTCAATAGAGAGAGGAACTATAACAAGAACCCTCAATCCAAAATGGATTAATGAGATGTTAAAACATGAATTCCATGGAGCCCAGAAAATTGCTGAAAGAATTGAGAACCTACTTGGATTAGCTGCAACAACTAATGTTGTTGAAAATTGGGTTTGGGATAGGGTTGCTGAAAAATTTGTATTTGATGAAGAAATTTTTGAGAGGTTGAGGGAAAATAACATCTATGCTACCAAAGAAATCCTCGAAAGACTTATAGAGGCTGAGAGAAGAGGTTATTGGAAAACAGATGAGGAAGTGATTGATAAAATAATTAAGAAATATCTTGAATTGGAGGGAATGCTAGAGGATGATGTTTAATTTTCTCTACAAAAAATAATTGTAATAAAGAAGTTTTTAGGATCAAAACTTAATAGATAATATTTTTACAAACCACAAAGTATATATTTAACCTAAATTAATAAATATATATGAATAAAATAATTACATGTGTGATTATTACTTGACTTGAATAATTATTGTTAGGTGGTAGTTATGGTAAAATATGGAATAAAAATTGATGATAATAAAGTTGAGATTGTAAGATACTCAACAGTATATACTGATGAAGGTATTGAAGAGTTGGAAGAAACCTACTTACAAATTACAGCAGACGATTATGAGAGAATTTTGGGTAGATACGAACCATATCCAAAAAAAGATGTAAAATTTGTTGGAAATTTAGACGATTTAAAAGTTGTTAGAGGACGTGAAATGAGAACTGCTGTACCTATTCCATTGTCGTTATGTAAGGCTGAATATTTAAAAAGAATTGAAGAAGAAGATGAAAGGATTACATATTTAGATATTAATGGAGCTCCAATTCAAAGAGGTATTATTGTAGGCATTGTTGTAGGAGTTCAGCATAGAAAAACATCTACTGGAAAAGATTATACAATATTTAGAGTATTTGATGGTTATGGTTGGGGAAGATTGAGATTGTTTGGTATAAAGGCAAATCCTGAACTATTCACTGGAATGTTTATAAGAGGATTTGTAAGGTTTGGATATATGGAGTTTAGAACTGAAGAGGGGGAAATTAGAAAAGCAATATCTTTAACATTGAATGATATGCCAGTAATTGTCCAACCAAAAGAATATTTTGTTCATAAAAAGTTTATAGACGAAGTTATTATGCCAAGGATAGAATCAAAAGAAGATGAAGACATTGATGAATCTGAGGAAGAAGAAATAGAAACAAGCTGTTAATGATATTTATATAGAAATATTTAAATTTATAAATAAACTTTATAAAAAATATTATTGGTGATGTACTATGGTATTGGGAAAAATATCTTCACTATTACCAAATTCACAGATTTTAACAAAAGTTAAAATTGTAGATATAAGAAAGAAGGAAAGTGAGGAAGGTTCTGTATTTTATATAGGAATTATGGTAGATAAAGATGGAGTAGCAAATTTTATAACAACGATTCCCTTAGAAAAAGGAAAGTGTT
This sequence comes from Methanocaldococcus sp., assembly GCF_024490875.1. Lineage (NCBI taxonomy): Archaea > Methanobacteriati > Methanobacteriota > Methanococci > Methanococcales > Methanocaldococcaceae > Methanocaldococcus > Methanocaldococcus sp. The sequence goes on along the minus strand of NZ_JACCLX010000033.1, from coordinate 68,359 downwards.
ATGAAATATTTGGTAAAATCACAGAAGAAAAGAGTGTTAGAATTATCGAAAAAGTTATTAAGGGAGTTAAATATCCAAGAGAAATCCCAGAAATTCCTAAAGAGGAATTATATAATAGAGGAGAAGTTTTAGATGTAAAAGTTCCTGCTATATTGGAAGTTTCTCCATCCACTATATTTGTAAATTACTATTGTAAAATATGTAGAGGAATTGTAGAGGCCAAAATTAAGCCAAGAGGAATGGTTTATATCTGTAAAAATTGTGGAGAGATTGATCCAGAAGATGTTGATGTAAAAATAAAAGTATTTGGAAAAATACATTTTGGAACTTTATCAAAAAGATGCTATATTCCACCTGCAACATTAGAAAACTTTATGCCAAGTATTTTAGATATGCTTGAAGAGTATGGTATTGATGATACAATTAGAGAGATCAGTCTTAGATTACACGGTAAAACCTTCTTAGTAAGAGGTTTTGAAGGAAAAGAAGGAAATTATATAATAACTGATATGGAGGATATTTAAGGAACAACCTAAATAAACTATTTTAGCCAATTTTATTTAAATTTAATTCTATTTTTGATTGATATAGTTTAAAAATTTAAAGAGGGCTAAGAATGTATATTAAAAAACCTTCAGTTGCCTCAGCATACGAATGTTTAGTTAAAGAAATATTAAAAAATGGGAATGTAATAATAACGGAGGATGGGCAGAGATGCAAGGAGATATTAAATGTTTTAGTTGAAATAACCAATCCAAAATTAAAAACAATAAGTAGTAAATATCCATTTGGAAAAAATACAATAGAAAGTTACACTAAACAATTATTATATGGTTCTGAAAGTGAAGGAGAATTCGTTTATAACTATTACGAGAGAATTAGAGAATATCCAAGTTACGATAAAAAATTAAAAAATGACCAAATTGAATATGTTATAAAAAAACTTAATAGTAATCCAACATCAAGAAGATGCGTTATATCCTTATGGAATCCATTTCTTGACCAAAAAGTTAAAGATGTTCCTTGCTTAAACCATATAACTTTTACTAAAAGAGAAAATAATCTATATATGACTGTGGTTTTTAGAAGTAACGATATATTATTAGCTTTTCACTCAAATGCCTTAGGATTAATAAAATTAGGGGAACTTGTTGCTGAAAAAACAAATTCAGAATTGAAAAGATATACTCATTTTATAGTTAATGCCCACATCTACATAGATAGAGATAAAACTGAGATTGAAAAATACTTTCCAGAATGTTTGAAATATATTTAATCTTCTTTACCTTCAACTTTTTCAACAATTCTTTTAACTATTTTTTTAAACTCCTCACTTGCTTTACAGTCAAGTAGAACCATAGGAATTCCTTTATCACTCGCCTCTCTTGCTTTAATGTCTAAAGGAATTCTACCTAAAAATTCAACTCCAAATTCTTTAGATGCTTTTTCTCCTCCTCCTCTACCAAATATATCAACTACATTATTACAGTAAGGACAGACGAATCCACTCATATTTTCTATAACTCCAATAATTGGTATATTTAACATCTTAGCCATAGTTATTGATTTTTTAACATCTAACAAAGCTACTTCTTCTGGAGTGGTAACAATTATAGCCCCATCAATATCTGGAATTGATTGCATAATTGTTAATTGCTCATCCCCAGTTCCAGGAGGAGTATCAATTAATAAATAATCAAGTTCTCCCCAAACAACATCTGCTAAAAACTGTCTAATAGCCCCACTAACTCTTGGACCTCTCCAAATAACAGGAGTTTTATCATCTGGAAGTAGATAACCAATTGACATTGTCTTTATTCCATCTTTTGTAGTTATTGGAAATATCCCTGCTGGACCAGCCATTGGCTGAACATTTTCAACTCCAAGCATCTTTGGGATATTTGGTCCGTGAATATCAGCATCTAATATTCCAACCTTTTTGCCCATTAAGTTTAATGCCGCCGCCAAATTAACGGTTACAGTAGATTTTCCAACACCTCCCTTACCACTTAAAATAACTATTTTATGCTTTATTTTTTTCATATTTTCTCTAATTTTTGCATCTTGTTGAGCAAGGAGTTTTTTTGTATCTGGGCAAGAATCTTTTAACTGGCATGATTCACATTTTCCTTCACATTCTACCATATTATCACCAATTTTTCTCAATTGTGTAAAAATAAATCTGCGGATAATTTAATGGTTAAATGATTATCTATAGTCCATTTATTTATACCTTATGTTATAAATTGAATTACAATATAAAAAGTAATTTAAAGTAAAAATAATCTAAAAATAAAAATCTTAAAAATTAAAAAATTAAAATAAAAAATTGAATTTTATTCATCCTTTGCTATTAACTTACCAGCATCTGGTCCAGATTTTAAATTATATATTTCAGTTATTTTTATAACTACTGCTCCTTTTGGTTTTAATTCAGGTTTTAATGCTTTATCTACTTCTTCAGCGATTTTTAAATATTCTCCCTCAGTGTAATACTCAGCCTTTCCCTTATATTGATATGGAACATCTTTACAGTTTGCAGTTGTTAATGCAACATTAGGATTTTCTAAGATATTTTTCAGAGTTTTGTTCATATAGTTATCTGCGATTAATACAATTCCCTTTTCAGCATCTAAAACCTTTACAGCCCTAATTGCTGAAACATTAGGAATTCCATCCTTTGAACTTGTGGCTAAAAATACTATCTCATTCTCTAAGGATTTTACCATATCTTCACTTAGTTTTACCATAATATCACCCAATTTAATTTTTTTAGTATTTAATTTTTCTCTTCTTCTAACTTTAATATTGCCTCGGCAATGTCTCCATTACATTCTTCCAATGCCTTTTTAGCCAATTCTTTTGAAACATTGCATTGATTGGCAACTAATTCTATATCCTCCTCAGTAATTTCTATCTTTACTTCTTCCTCCTCTATATTTTCTTTCTTAACTTTTTTTGGCTTTCCAGTAATTGAGTATGTTTTAACCCCTAAAATATCCATAACCTGAACCTTTGGCTCATCAAAAACCCACTCTTCATCATCAAATACAAATATAACTTTTTTTGGGTTTAAATCTTCTGTCTCCATTCCAAAATCTTTCATCATTTTTTGCATTTTTTTTAACATTCTCGGATTTACTCTTCCTGGAAACATTTTTTCACCAGACTTCTTAATCTTACTAATTTACTAATCTTAATCAATAATCATTTATAATCTTATTGCTCCCACTATAAATGACAGTAGAACTATGTTCATTATAATTTTTAAAAATTTTGAAATCTTTGCAGAGTTATCTCTATTAGGATTTTTTAGTAATAAGAAAATTGAAAGTATGAATAAAATATCACACATAGTTATTAAAATTAGGTAATATATTCCAAAAATTTTAAATATATAGGGTAGAGGACTTAAAATAACAGATAATAGTATCAACAAAGAGGCAAAGTATAAAGATTTTTTACCATACTTTATTGGTAAAGATATAACTCCCTCTTTTTTATCTCCTTCCATATCTTCAAAATCTTTAATAATCTCTCTACCCCAAATTGCAAACATAGAGCATAAGAACAAAATAATAACTGGAATTATATTTTTTCCTGCAACTCCACCAAATAGAAATACTGAGCCAGTTAAATAACCTACAATAAAGTTTCCAATTAACTTATATCTTTTATATTTTTTTGCATACAGATATAAAAAAGTAGCATTAATTAAGGCAATAATTAACCCATAGATATTTATAAATACAGATAAGATTAAACCAACAATTAATAAAACGAATGAAAATGTTTTTGCCTCTTTTAATTTAACTCTTCCAGATGGCAATGGGCGAGAAGGTTTATTTATCTTATCAATTTCTATGTCAAATATATCGTTTATTACATTTCCATAAGCACAAATAAGAAATACTACTAAGAATACTAAAATTGATATTTTTAAATCTATAAAACAATTGGATGAGATTAAATAACCAATAAATCCTCCAATACCAGCAGTTATGCAATTCTTAACTCTCATTAACTCAAAATAATCTTTTAATTTTTTCATAAACATCCCTTTTTTATAAATTCTTAAATGTTAAAATATACTTACAAAAACTATTTATATAACCTTTACAAGAAGTTATAGAAAGGTTAAGGAGTTGATTATCTTGATTAAAAAAGGAGATTATGTAAAAGTTGACTACATTTTAGTCGTAGATGGGAAAGTAATTGATACATCAATTGAAGACGTAGCAAAAGAAAATGGAATATACTCACCAGAAAGAGAATACGAACCATTAGGTTTTATAGTTGGCGAAGGAAATTTAATTGAAGGTTTTGAAGAGGCAGTTTTAAATATGGAAGAGGGTGAAGAAAAAACTGTTACAATTCCTCCTGAAAAAGGTTATGGATTTAGAGATGAGAGATTAATCCAAGAAATTCCTAAGGAGATGTTTGACACTGCTGATTTTGAGCCAGAAGAAGGAATGTTAATTTTAGCAAATGGAGTTCCTGCAAAGATAATAAAAGTTACTGACGATACAGTTGTCTTGGATTTCAATCATGAACTGGCTGGGAAAGAATTAACATTTACAATAAAAGTGTGTGAAGTAAATCCAAGTGAAGAATAGATTTTTTATTTTTAATTAAATCTTATCATTAAAATTTAAAAATTTCTTTTTTATTTCTGTTTATAAATTATTTTTGGTATTTTTTTGTAGTTTAATCTATATTTAATTTTTTAAATTTTGCATCTATAAAATATATATAGGATTTCAATTTTATCATTTTTAATAATTTGATTGACTCAATTTTTGGTGATTATATGAAAGGTTCAGAAGCAATTATAAAAGCATTGGAAGCAGAAGGTGTTAAGATTATATTTGGTTATCCAGGAGGAGCAATGTTACCTTTTTACGATGCACTATATGATAGTGACTTAGTTCATATACTCACAAGACATGAACAGGCTGCAGCACATGCAGCAGATGGATTTGCAAGAGCGAGCGGAGAGCCAGGAGTTTGTGTTTCTACATCTGGACCAGGGGCTACTAACTTAGTTACTGGAATAGCTACAGCTTATGCAGATTCTTCTCCAGTTATTGCTTTAACAGGACAGGTTCCAACCAAATTAATAGGTAATGATGCATTTCAAGAAATTGACGCTCTTGGCTTATTTATGCCTATAACAAAACATAATTTCCAAATAAAAAAGACAGAAGAAATTCCTGAAATTTTTAGATCAGCCTTTGAAATTGCCACAACTGGGAGGCCTGGACCAGTTCATATAGACATTCCTAAGGATATTCAAGATGGAGAAATTGATATTGAAAAATATCCAATTCCAGCAAAGGTTGATTTACCAGGATATAAACCAAAAACTGTTGGGCATCCCTTACAGATAAAAAAAGCGGCAAAGTTAATAGCAGAGGCAGAAAAACCAGTAATATTAGCAGGAGGAGGAGTTATAATTAGTGGGGCATCAGAAGAGTTAATTAAATTATCTGAGTTTGTTAAAATTCCAGTTTGTACAACTTTAATGGGTAAAGGTAGTTTTCCAGAAGATCATCCTCTATCCTTGGGAATGGTTGGAATGCATGGAACCAAAGCTGCAAATTATGCAGTTACAGAATGTGATGTCTTAATAGCAATTGGATGTAGATTTTCCGATAGAGTTACTGGAGATGTCAGACACTTTGCCCCAGAGGCTAAAATAATACATATAGATATAGATCCAGCAGAAATTGGAAAGAATGTTAGGGCAGATATTCCAATAGTTGGAGATGCCAAAAATATATTAAGAGATTTATTAATAGTATTAACAACTTTAGAGATAAAGAGTAAAGAGGATTGGTTAGAGAGAATTTTTGAATTAAAAAAGATGTCTATTCCTATGATGGACTTTGATGATAAGCCAATAAAGCCACAAAGATTTGTTAAAGATTTAATGGAAGTTTTACAGGAGATAGATTCAAAATTAAAAAATACTATTGTTACTACTGATGTAGGACAAAATCAAATGTGGATGGCTCATTTCTTTAAAACAAAAATGCCAAGAAGTTTCTTAGCCTCTGGTGGTTTGGGAACTATGGGCTTTGGATTTCCTGCGGCAGTAGGGGCTAAGGTTGCTAAGCCATATGCTAATGTTATCTCTATTACTGGAGATGGCGGCTTCTTAATGAATTCACAAGAGTTGGCAACAATTAAAGAATATAACATTCCAGTAGTTATTTGCATATTTGACAATAGAACATTGGGTATGGTCTATCAATGGCAGAATTTATACTATGGACAGAGACAGAGTGAGGTACATTTAGGAGAGAGTCCTGATTTTGTTAAGTTGGCTGAGAGTTATGGTGTTAAAGCAGATAGAATTACAAGTCCAGATGAAATTAAAGAAAAATTAAAAGAGGCTATATTGAGCAATGAGCCATATCTCTTAGATGTTGTTATAGATCCTGCTGAGGCTTTACCAATGGTTCCTCCTGGAGGGAAATTGACAAATATAGTCCAACCAATTAGAGTGGAGCCAAAGATTAAAAGAGCTGCATTTGAAGAGATTAAAAAAATAAGAGAAATCGCTACAATTAGAGAGTATTAAGTAGGGTTTTATTATTGAAATTTTTGTATAAAGATGAATAAATATAATATTCTGGAGGGATGTTAATGAGAGTAGATTTTATTCAGGGTAATCATGCATGTGCATTAGGTGCTATAAAGGCAGGGTGTAGATTTTTTGCTGGCTATCCTATAACACCATCTACTGAGATAGCAGAGATAATGGCAAGAGAGTTGCCAAAAGTTGGGGGCTATTATGTTCAAATGGAGGATGAACTTGGAAGTATTGCAGCAGTTATCGGAGCAAGTTGGGGTGGTTTAAAGGCAATGACTGCCACTTCTGGACCAGGATTTAGTTTAATGCAGGAAAATATTGGATTTGGATACATGACAGAAACGCCTTGTGTTATAGTTAATATTCAGAGAGGAGGCCCCTCAACAGGACAGCCAACAATGGCAAGTCAAGGAGACATGATGCAATGTAGATGGGGTAGTCATGGAGATTATGAAGTTATTGCATTAGCCCCAAGTTCAGTTCAAGAAATGTATGATTTTACTATAATTGCCTTTAACTATGCTGAAAAATATAGAATTCCTGTATTCGTTATGGCTGATGAAATCGTTGGACACATGAGAGAAAAAGTTGTATTACACGATAATATTGAAATTATAAATAGAGAAAAACCAAAAGAAAAACCTTTAAAGATAGTATATCCTTTTGATAAATTAATACCAGAAATGCCAGTATTTGGAGAAGGGTATAATGTTCATATAACTGGATTAACTCATGATGAGAGAGGTTACCCAGATGTTTCTCCAGAAACTCATGATAAGTTAGTTAGAAGGTTAGTAAATAAAATAAGAAAAAATAAGGATGATATAATTAGATGGGAAGGAGATAATTTAGATGCTGAAATAATGTTTGTTTGTTATGGAACCCCTTCAAGAACTGTAAAACATACTGTAAATAAATTAAGAAATGAAGGAGTTGATGTAGGATATATAAGGTTGATAACTGTCTATCCATTCCCAGATGAGTTGTTGAAAAAGTTAAAGGCAGAGAAAGTTATAGTTCCAGAGATGAACTTAGGGCAGATATATTATGAAGTTGAAAGAGTTTGTAAAAAGGCAGATGAAGTTATTTTAGTTGATAAAATTGGTGGAGAGTTGCATAGACCAGAAGAATTAGAAAGGGCTGTTTTTGAGTAACTTTTACTATTTTTAGGTGAAATTTATGAAAAAAATATTTATATTTTTGTTTTTAGTTTTAATTTTATTATGTTGCGGATGTTTAAATAATGAGAATAATACTACTATAATTACAAATAATAGTCAGTTTGCGATTAACAATAGTAATGGAGCTAATATCTCACACAATAATAATATAACAGTTATAAAATTGAAGGAAAATAATATATCTAATATGAAATCAAATATAAGCGAAAATATTACTAATAACTTCACCCAAATAAAAAAATACAACTTTTCAAAAAATATCGATATTGACAAAATGTTTTTAAATTTAAATTATACTGAAGAATGGAAATATGATGGATTAATTATTAAAAAATATTGTAATGATGGTTTAAATGTTACCTTTGAAGTTAGTTTAACTCCAATTGATTTCTCTAACGCATATATTTTCAATAATGTAAAAAAATATTTACAAAAGGATATTTATGGATACTATTATTACTATGAATTTATCCCGAAAAATAAAGATTTACCAGTTAGTTACTGCTACTATAGAAAAGTAGGTAATTACTATTTAATAATGCAAACAAATAAAGTAAATAACAAAGTTAATGAACTCTGGACTAATTGGAGTAAGTATGTGTTTAGTTTGTTTGAAGTGAATTAAACTCTTTAAATACTAAATTTAAAATTCCACCAAATTTTTTTGCTTCTTTTCCAAATTTTATCATCTCATCACAAAATTCCTCATGGTTCATTTTATTTTATCCTCTACTTTTTTAATCCACATTGGTAGTTCATTATAATTAACATATTTTGTTTTCTTTTTTCTATATTTCATTAACTTCACCAAAATTAATATATTAAATCCCTAACGCTTCTCTTAAACCTCCTTTTTCTAATTTTTTACATATTTCCTCAAATAATTCATCTAACTCTTCCTCACTTAACTTTTCTATTCTTCTTTTTGCTTTAATAAGCCATGCAGGTTTTTTGTATTTCCTTTTCTTTGACATATTTTTACCTTATATATTTTATAACAACATTATAATATTATTAAAACTTACTACATATACTTTATTTGTTGTTCCTAAAACTAAGAAAACTTAATCAATAACCTTAAATAAAATATACCCCTCAGAGCTCATACGGCTCATCACAAAATCAGCAAAGCCAATCCTCATCATCGGGGTTATTATGATAGAAAGAGCGTTAATTTTAGATGGATATACAGATGAGCCAGCAGGTTTGGGAGTTCCCCCATATATTGGACTATATCCAAGATATGCCTATGGTGTCTTAGATAAATACAATGTTAATGTAGATTATATAACTATTGATAAATTTAGAGAAATTAGAAATAATTTTGATTTAAATAAATATGACGCAATAATATGCATTTGCGGTTTTCACACGCCGGGGAAGTATTTAAATGCTAATCCTGCTACTTTAAAAGAGTTTGTTTCCATATTATATAAATATGACGGAATAAAAATTTTAGGCGGACCAGCGGCAACAAAATATGGTTCATCTATGATTGGTGGAAAGATAGTTGATGAAAAAAAATACAAAGAATTTTTTGATGTAGTTGTTGAAGGTGACTTAGAGGCAGTTTTAAAGGAATTATTAGAGAATAGAAGTATAGAAAATATTGATTTTAATGTGCATAGAAGTTATGAAGAGTTAAGAGAGTATGCCATTAGAGGAGCAAAAGTTGTTAAAAAACATCCAAATTATCCTTATATAATTGCAGAGATTGAAACATATAGAGGATGTTCAAGGGCATTAACAGGAGGATGTTCTTTCTGTACAGAGCCAAGAAGGTTTGGACTTCCAAAATTTAGAGATGAAAAATCTATAATAGAAGAGATTAAGGCATTATACAATGAAGGAATAAGATATTTTAGAATTGGAAGACAGCCATGTATTTATTCCTATAAAGCAATTGATTCTGAAAAGGAAGAGGTTCCAAAACCTAATGTTGAAGCAATTGAAAAGTTGTTTAAAGGAATATGGAATGTTTCAAATCCTAAGGTTTTACACATAGATAATGCCAACCCAGCAGTAATAGCAAGACATGAAGATGAAAGTAGAGAGATTACAAAAATTTTGGTTAAATATTGCACATCTGGAAATGTTGCCGCTTTTGGAGTTGAAAGTTTTGATGAAAAAGTAATTAAAGCAAATAATTTATTAACTACACCAGAAGATGTTTTAAAGGCCGTAGAAATTTTAAATGAAATTGGAGGAAAAAGAGGAGAGACAGGATTACCTTATTTATTACCGGGAATAAATTTACTGTTTGGCTTAAAAGGAGAGAGTAAAAGAACATTTTCTATAAATTTTGAATACTTAAAAGAGATATATGATAGAGGATTTATGATTAGAAGAATAAACATAAGGCAAGTAGTTCCATTTTTTGGAACTGATATAACTCTAAAAGATGTAAAAAAGGCAGAAAAAAGAAAAAAACTATTTTTATGGTTTAAAGAAAAAATTAGAGAGGAGATAGATAATAAAATGCTTAAAAGAGTTATACCAAAAGGAACAATTTTAAAGGATGTATTTGTAGAATTAAAAGATAAAGAAAATTTATATTTTGGAAGACAGTTTGGAAGTTATCCTATTTTAGTAGGAATTAAAGACAAAAATCTTAAAATAGGACAATTTGTTGATATAGAAGTTATAGATTATGGTAGAAGATCTATTACTGGGAAAGTAATTAGAACAAAAACTAATTAACATTATTTTATTTTCATCCTAAACTCTTAAATATCCCAATAATTAATATGTGTCTATAGTTTGTCTATCATTTTTATGAGGGATTACTATGAAGAAAGTGAGAATTTTTGATACAACACTTAGAGATGGAGAACAAACTCCGGGAGTTTCTTTAACTCCTAATGATAAGTTAGAGATAGCAAAAAAATTGGATGAACTTAGAGTAGATGTTATAGAGGCAGGTTCTGCAATGACATCAAAAGGAGAAAGAGAAGCAATAAAATTAATAACAAAAGAGGGTTTAGACGCTGAAATATGTTCATTTGTTAGAGCTTTGCCAATTGACATAGATGCCGCCTTAGAGTGTGATGTGGATAGCGTTCATTTAGTAGTTCCTACATCTCCAATCCATATGAAATATAAGTTAAGAAAGACAGAAGATGAGGTTTTAGAATCTGCTTTAAAGGCAGTTGAATATGCTAAGGATCACGGATTAATAGTAGAATTGTCTGCAGAAGATGCTACAAGGAGTGATGTTAATTTTTTAATAAAGTTATTTAATGAGGGGGAAAAGGTAGGGGCGGATAGAGTTTGTGTTTGCGACACTGTAGGAGTTTTAACTCCTCAAAAAAGCCAAGAATTATTTAAAAAAATAACTGAAAATGTTAATTTGCCAGTATCCGTTCATTGCCACAATGACTTTGGAATGGCTACTGCAAATACATGCTCTGCTATCTTAGGAGGAGCAATTCAATGCCATGTAACGGTTAATGGAATTGGAGAAAGAGCAGGAAATGCCTCATTGGAAGAGGTTGTAACTGCCTTGAAAGTATTATATGGATATGAGACAAATGTAAGAATGGAAAAGTTGTATGAGGTTTCAAGAGTCGTTTCAAGATTGATGAAAATTCCTGTTCCTCCAAACAAGGCAATTGTTGGAGATAATGCATTTGCTCATGAGGCGGGAATACACGTTGATGGTTTAATAAAGAATACTGAAACTTATGAACCTATAAAACCAGAAATGGTTGGAAATAGGAGGAGAATTATATTAGGAAAGCATTCTGGTAGAAAGGCTTTAAAGTATAAACTTGACTTAATGGGCATAAAGGTTAATGAAGAGCAGTTAAATCAAATATACAATAAAATCAAAGAATTGGGAGATTTAGGTAAATATATCTCAGATGCTGATTTATTAGCTATAATTAGGGAGGTTTTAGGTAAGGATATAGAAGAAAAAGTTAAATTAGATGAATTAACAGTTGTTTCTGGTAATAAGATAACTCCAATTGCCTCAGTTAAACTTCATCACATAGGGGAGGATATATTCTTAATTGAAACTGCCTATGGAATAGGTCCAGTAGATGCGGCAATAAATGCAATAAAAAAGGCTATAAGTGGAGTAGCAGATATTAAGTTGGAAGAGTATAGAGTTGAGGCAATTGGTGGAGGAACAGATGCGTTAGTAGAGGTTATAGTTAAGTTAAGAAAAGGTTCTGAAATTGTAGAAGTTAGAAAATCAGATGTAGATATTATTAGGGCATCTGTAAATGCTGTTATGGAAGGAATTAATATGCTATTAAATTAAAATTTTTATTTATTGTAATAAACTATATATATTTGTTTGTCATATATTGTTAATGTTATTAAAAATTTATTAAAAATATGGTTAGGGGATAGGTATGAAGAGAACTATATTATTGTTAATATTGCTAGGATTATTTTCTTTAACAGCCGTATTTGGATGGGGAAATAACGGACCTTTATTTGTTACATATCATGAAAAATATAATATTACTGCAAATACTACGGGAGAAGGAGTTATATATATAAAAAATATTACTGTAACTGGATATCTTGTAATTAACAATACAGGAGACACTGCAAATGATACTCTCTTAGATGTTTGGGTTGCAATAAATGTATCAAATAATGAATCTGGCTTAGAACCTATTAATCCATATAATCTAAACTACTCTATCTATAATAAAGCCCCTTCATATACTGAATTACCCAGTAATTTAACATATATTCATATACCAACATTACCAAATAATACATATTTAGAGTTTAAAATCAACATTAATGAATCTAAAGTTGGTGTTCCATTGATAATTAAGGAAAGTTATAATACACTAAAAATTCCTGCAAGAAAAATTGTTAATTGGACTGTTACTTTGAATATAAGTAGAAATATCTCTGCATTACCAAATACAAATACAGTAGTTTATGTCAATATAACAAAATATTTAAGTAACAGTTCAAATTATTATGGAGATAGTAATTGGAGTTTCTTAAATATAACAAACGCTACACCTTCTCAGGGTACTGTTGTTTTATGGAATGGGCCATACTTTACAGGAAATACAAATGATTCTTTAAATTGGACAGGAATTATATTAAACTCTACTCAGAATGCAACTATAAATATTACAATACAAGGAAACTATACATATGCTAATAGAACAGATATTCTTGCACAATATGGATTTGCAGTTATATTCTTCAAATATAATGGAACTAAATCTGGAACAGGAGTATATGGTGCATATGCATCTGGGTTAATTAGTATTAGTGCATTCAAAGAAGGTCCTATTAAAAACATAACTTCTGGGGTATATAACATATGGTATGAACAAGCTAATGTAACCAATAAAGCTACAAAATATTACTTTAATATTACAAAATTAACAATCTGGGCAGCAAATATAAGTACTCTTGATTTAGCAAACAATAGTATAAATCCATTTAACATAATCCCAGGATCAGAGCATTCTATTAGTTCAATATTACTTAGTCCAAGAGAAATTTGGAATACTTCTAAATATGAATTCATATTTAATGATGTCCCAGTAGTTTGGGCTAACTGTTCATTTAGAGTAGTCAATAGTAACATAACAGTATTAAATGAAAGTGATAATGAATATTCTCCAAAGTTTGGAAGTTCATATATAATAGTTGAAAAAATCTATGTTATTGGGTCATATTTACTTAAAGTAACTAAACATGTAATTCCTGAAGGAAACGGAACATATGATGTATATATAGTAGTTGAAAACATAGGTTCTCAAAAAACTCCTGACTATGTCTATGTCTATGACATGATTCCATATAACTTTACTATATCAGATATTTGGGTCAATCAATCAAGTATGTTAGCACAACACTATAACAATAATCTATCTATAAATTATACTGGATTTACAGTTGTATCAACTGGAATATATAATGTAAGTTATTATTGGGCATTACATTCACTCTATCCAGGAGCTAATGGAGATGGATATTGGAATGCTATAGAAATTCAAAACAACCAAACAGTAGTAATTCATTATACATTAAATGGAACTGGTACATTCTATCCAAGTTATGTATACATCGTAGGGATTGACCCTAGAAACTCTCTACTACCTACGACATCACCAAAAATAACTGCTGTAAGTGGAGCTATTGAAAACAACTATGAGCCGTTATTAGCTCTATTAACAACAATAGTTGGGTTAGGTACTATATTAAGATTGAAAAAATATGCTCTCTAATTATATCTCTTTTTGATTATTTTTTATAAATTTAATAACAAAAATAATAAAGGGAGAAAATGAAAAAAAATCTACTACTATTATTTTTTATGTTATTTTTAGTTTTAATGTCACCAGTATTTGCAGATGTAGAAGAAATTTCAAACTATAAAATGATAGTAGATCTAACTAAAAATCCTCCTCATATAATAAATATAATAACAATAAAAAATATTGCTAAATATCCAATAGTTCCAGGTTTTGGAGAATTAAGACTACAAAAAGAAGTACCAAAAAAGATTCTTATAATTCCTATACCTTCTAAAAATGAAAAAAAACCTGTAAAGATTGAAAATTTAAAAGGGTATTATATAATTGGAAATAAAAAATATCCAATGGAAGTCAATGTAAGTTATAAGGGTACATATACAGTTATAGAATATCAGATATGGAGACCAATAGAAAGTGGAAAAAATGTTACCTTAGTTATTGAATATGATGCTAATATAGTTAATAATGGAATTTTATTCAAAACTATTTCAATTCCAGTAGGATGTGATTTAAATATAAAAAAATTTAATATAATTTTTAAGTCACCTTATCATTTAACTTATTTGGAGCCAGATGGAAAAAATTTTCAAATACCAAAAGATAAATTATTTATAATTAAAGCGGAGTTTTCCATTCTACCATTGCCAAGATTACCAACTTATGGATATATATTATTCTGGCTTACAATTTTAATGATCTTTGTAATATTGATGGTATATATTGAACTACGTTTGAAAAATAAAAAAAGAATGGAAAATAAATAAATTATTTTTAATTATAGAAATTGTTTTATAAATAAGGGATTATTATGAGGAACATCCTAATACTTATATTTATTATTTTATTTTGTTCATATATTAATGTAGGAGTATCATTAAATAACATTACTACACTTAATATATCAAACTCAACTATTGAAAATTTTTCAAATATTAGTAAATTCTCAACTAATTTTAGTGACTTAAACAATATAACTAAAAATCTTAAAAATAATACAAATTATACAATAAACAAAACAAAAGATGAGAATAAAAGTTATAAAAAAGATATACATTATTTAATTGTTTTAGTAAAAGGATATAAAGTTATTGTAAAAACCAATGGAATGCCTTATGGATTTGCTAATAATATCTCCCTAAAATTTGTTAAAATAAATAATGGAACTTATGTAATTTCACCAATTATTTTAAATGTACCAATTAAAATCTATGCAAAATTTAGTAATGAAACCCTAAATAAAACAATTATTTTAAATTATACAAAAATAGAAAATCACTATTTAAATGTCTCGTTTAATAACTTTAAATTAATTGTCAAAACAAATGGAAAACTAATTGTTAAATATAAAAATTTAACTTTAAATGTAAAATTTAAAAAAATAAAGAAAAATATTTATATTATTTACCCTTTGTTATTAAATACTACCATAATTGTTTATTCAAAATTTGATAATGAAACATTAAATAAGACAATATTTCTAAATTATTCTGAAAATTATAGTTTAAATAATTTAAATATGTCGATAATCTTAAAAAAAGTATATTTCCCATCAGAAAAAATAATTATAAAAACTAATTTTAAACCAAATAATGCATACATTATAACTCCAAATAATAAGACTATAAATTTAAAAATTCATAAAAAAGGAAAATATTACTATCTATCAGCAAAGTTAAATAAAAATGTTATATTAGGAAATTATTCTGTTTTAATTAATGGAATTAAAAAAACATTTATCGTAGATTACTACAAAATTAATGCTAAATTTAATAATAGTTGTATATTTGGTAATGTAAGTTATCATTACATTATGCCAAAGATTGTTGAATATAAGATTATGCCATTAAATATAAGTAAAAATGTTACGGTTGAGAACGGAAGTTTTTGCATACCTATAAATCTTACAGAGGGAAATTATACTGTAATTTTGAAATGTGGAAATGCTATTACTAAAATAATGATTAAAATTAAAAACCTATCATTAAAGGTTCCAAAATTTGCATTTGTAGGTAATAAAATTAGAATATTTGCAAATTTCAAACCAAAAAATGCTAAACTAATTACATCATATAAAAACATAACTTTAAACTTTTCAAAATTTAACAAAGAAGAATATGTTTCAACTTTTAAAGCCAATAATACAGGAGTTTATAAAATTATTGTAGATAATATAATGAAAGAAGTTTATGTTGATAATTATAGTATAAATGTATCTTTAAATGGTTCTAAAATTGTTGGTAATATAAGTTGGAAATATATTCCTCCAAAATACATTAATTATACAATTATTCCTCAAAATATTACTAAATCTATAAAAATAAATAATAGCAGTTTTATTATTAAATTTCCAAAAAACACCGAAAAAGTAATAATATATTGTGGAAATGTTAATAAAACTATCCTGATAAAATCTATAAAACAGTTGGAGAATATTTCAGATTCTAAAACTATTATAATTCCTTATGAAAATAAAACTTATAAAATAAATATTTCAATCAACAAAGGTAAATTTAAAGAGTTAAAATTTATAGAAGGAAGAATATTATTAATAATAAATAACCTATCAGTTGGAGATTCTGTTAATTTAACAGTTAAATTACCTTTTAAAATTCCAGAAGGAATGTATATCTATTATTGGAAAAAAATAAACAATAAAACTGTATTAATAAATTACACCATAGGAAAAGATAGAAGAACTATAATATTTAAATTAAAAGATGGTGGAGAATTAGATGAAGATAGAAGAAAAAATGGAATAATAATTGATCCATTTAAACTTTATATTCCAAAGTATAATGTAAAAACTGAATTTAAGAATAATAAAACAGGAATTTTATATGTTAAAGATTTAGAAGGAAATGAACTGTATAACATAACAGTAACTACAAATAAAGGAAAATTGGATTATTTAAAATTTGTTGATAAAAATGATATACCAGTTAAAATTAATGTTAGTTTGCCACTTAATTTAATTAAGTTTAAAATATCAAATATTTCCAAGGGAGAAAAAGTCAATGTTTCTATTGTATATCAATACTCTAATATATCTTCTATAATCAACAGGAATATAAGAAGATCTAATCTTTCCTATTTAGATAATTTTACAATAAATACAAGTTTCTTAAAATTAGTATATTACAAGTTCAATCCAAATACACTATTGTGGAAAAAATATCCTGCAATAATAAAAATTTATAAAAATAAAATTGTAGTTAATTTAACATTAGAAGATGGAAAATTTGGAGATGATGATAATAAAACAAATGGAATTATAGAAGATGATGGAGGTGTTGGATGGGTAGGATATTATAATGTATGGGATGTAGCAATAGGTAGTAATGTTAATCAGCAAGTACATACTTATTGGCTTTATGTACCTAAGGGGATTAATAATTTTAGTTTTGGAGTTTATGATGGAGACGGTTTTATTGTAAATATTTATTATCCAAATGGGACATTATATACAACATTAAATGAATCTGCAAATAATAATTGGAACTACACTTTAATATATACAAATGGCTCTTTTGGATTTTGGAAAATTGTTATTAATAATACTTTGTCACCAGTTTCTGCCTATAATATTTATGGTCTAAATATTAGTGGTAGTAACAGTTTAGACCTTAAAGTAAATACAACTTATGTTATAAATGGAACTACATATTATGGCACTCCTAATGCAACATTGTTGAGTTATGGAAGTACAGTAACTTCTAGTTATCATGATTTCTATGTTTATGCAACATCTGACTTTAATATAGCAATATTTGATCCGGATAACTTAAACGGATCTATAAATTTATCTAGTATTATTCCAATACCAATAAATATAACAATACCAGTAATTCAAAATAGATTAAAAGTTAGTGTTTATTACCCTAATGGCACATTATATTATTCATTTTATCCATATGATAATACTTTATCATCATTTAATGAAGTTGACAATCCAATATGGGTTATTCAAAATATATCTATTCATGGGCAAACTGGATGGTGGAGAATAGAACTAACACAAGAACAATATTATGATGACGATGGTTTTGGAAATAATCAAGTAATCCTTGCTACTAATCTATCAGGTGGATTGTGGTTTAAGATACCAATACCTCCATCATCAGCAGATTCAGGAACGGCAACAATATGTAGAAACAATCAAACTAACATGGTTCATAGATACTATGTAATGGTACCTTATGGAACATCAAACTTTACTGTTGGTATTTATGATGGAGATGGATTAATTGTCAATGTATCTTATCCAAATGGAACATTGTATGGTTCATATATAGCACCAAATAATGCACAAGCTGGGGAACCTCCAAATTACTTTTTGATTAATACAAGTAATGTGTATGGTTGGTGGATTGTAGATATTTTTGAAAACAGTTGGCCTAGTATTAATGGTAACTATTACTCTTTATTAACTATAAATTCTCCTGTTTTGAAATTAAATAAAACTTATCTTATAAATGGATCTACTTACTATGGTACTCCTGATGCAATGATTGTTGGTGATGATACAACTAATTTAGGAAATAAAACATGGTATATCTCAACACCAAAAGGACTTTCTTCATTTAATCTATCGGTATATGATGGAGATGGAGCGATAAATGTTTCTATATACTTACCAAATGGAACAAAATATAAAGAATTTACAGCATATGGAAATGAAAGTTGGTATAGTTATATAGTCAATGTTACTAACCCTAATCAGAATTATGGTGTTTGGAAAATTTTTGTTCATGAAATAAGAAATTATGATGACTATATAACTGGAGGGAATGTTTATAGAATAGCTACTACAACAAAAACAGGAATTCTCTCAGGTAATCCACGATATAATTTATCAATAGTTAATGTTTCTACTAAAACTTTGGTTAATATATCAGAAACATTTAATATGACAGTATATGTTAAAAATACAGGAACTATGGACTTATCAAATGTATCTGTAAATATAACACTTCCAATTGGTTGGAGTGGTGAAACATATAAAGTTATTCCATATCTATTACCAAATCAAACAGTTGCTATAAACTTTACATTAACATCTCCTGTGATTCCAGGTAATTATACACTAATTGTAAATACGACAAATGATTATGTACATTGGGATTTTGATGATTATAAAAATATTACAATAACTGTAATATCACCTATTAAGAATATGAACATAACTTCAAGTATTTCTATGTTACCTCAGAGATACTTTATTTCTGTTAAAAGTTTTATAAATGCTACAGATGTTTATGTTTTTTGGTATAAACCAAATAATACAGGTGTAATAAATATTTCTGGAAACTTTGATTTAAATGGATCTTATAATAATGTTTATTGGTTTGAATTTAATACAATAAATGCAAACGAAACAAAAAACATTACAATTATAACTAACATTACTACAATTGAAGGACTTATTATAGGTATAGATCCAAAAGAGTATTTACCTATAAATATTAAATACTTTAAAAAACAAAAGTAATTTAGGGGAATATGAAATTAGTATATTTGATAATAGGAGTAATACTATTCCTTTCTTTAATCTATGGAGAAATATATGAGTATAGAGGAGTTGTATTTTATCCAAATGGCTCTCAAAATGTAGATATTTCTAAATTATATATAAACTATGAAAATCCAGAGTCTTTTAACATTTATATATATTATAGGAATATTTCTATTTATATTCCCTACCCAAAAAACATAACCATTAACCTCCCTCCTAAAAAATTTAAAATATCTATATTCATTTCTGCAAATAAAATTAATGATAAATGGGTAGTATATTATAAAATAATAAATAATTACTCCTATAATATATTATTTAATGTTACATTTCCAGATGGGTTTAATATTAAAAGCATTTCAGTTTTAGTTCCATCTCATTCCTACAAAATAATAACTTTATCAAAAATTGACAATTCTCCAACTTTACATTTTGGAGAACATAACATAAGTTTTAATGTTCCTGGAAAAGTAAAAATAAGATATTCCATACCAATACCATTCTCTATAATAAAATCAAATAAAATTTTAATTAATGGTTCAATAGAATGGACTGCAACTTATATAATAAAAAATACCAAATCAGTACCATTAAATATAAATGTTAGTTATTGGGCAAAAGTAAATAATAGAAAAATAAATTTTGGAAATTACTCTTATATTTTATATCCTAATGAAAATATAACTAAGACATTTAGCATAATTTCGAATTATGTACCTATATTTTATATAAAATTTTATGATTGGAGAGATATATATGAAAATATAACAATAAAGCCTGCTCTTAAAGTAGGAAACTCATATATTATTGGATTGGCAAAAGTAGAAGGCATTAATTTTACTACATCAAAAAAAATGTATATAAGTACAATAACAAAAAGTAAAAATACTCAAAAAAATATTAGTATTGCTAATAAAGAAGAAATAAAAAATACTTCCTCGAAATCAAATTTAGAACAAAAGACTTCTAATATAACTACATCAAAAAATAAAAAAATAAAAAGAGAGAACGTTCCTTTATTAATTAGTATTAATGAAAAAAAAATAAAATATGCTATTATTGGTGTTACAACAACTATTGTAACATCCTTATTAACACTATTAATTTCACTCCTATTTAGAAAAACTGTTGATATTGTTGATAATGGAATTTTTACTATTGAAGATCTTGAAGAGTTATATAGTACAGTGTATGTCCCAGAAGGTTGCAAATTAGGTAAAATACTACCAGGTGGTATTACTATTGTAGAACTTAATGACATTGAAAAAGATCTTGCAAAAAATTTACATGAAACTTATAATATTCCTCTTAATTCTGCAAAAGCTATTGTATTAGGTATTAAATATGGAGGTAGAGTTTTTTTAAGTGATGAAAAAGCTCAAGAAATAGCATTAAAAATAGGATTAGAAGTTTATCCTTTTTTAGGTGGGAAGGTGAAATAATGGCTGAAAATGATAAAAAATTATTAGAAATATTAAAAAAAAATAATATGAGAAAAAAAAAAGATTAATTATTGGTTCATTTTTAATATCAACATCTATTATATTATCAGAAATATCAGTTTTTATATTTGTTAAAATATTTGAAACAAGTATATATATTGGTTTGTTATTATTAATTATTTCATTAATTTTTTTAGCTACGGGGATATATTTAATAATCTATATACCTCCAATAGTAGTTGAGTGATATTAATAAAATATTATTTTTCGTAAATAAAATTATATTTTTTATATTTTTCAGTATTACTTAAAATCTCTTTTAAAATATTATCTAACTGATTTATACAATTTTCAATACTACTCTCATTTATGACAACAAAATCAGATAAAGCAATTGCATGCCCAATACTAAAATTAAGTTCTCTCAAATCTCTCTCTACGAACACTTCCCAACTTGTTGAATCATCTTCCCTTCTCCTATTTACCAATCTATTAAATCGTGTTAAAGGGGAGGAATGAATTGCTATTAAAACTAATGGATAATGTTTTCTGAAATAATTAACTTCATATAAACTTCTAATACCTTCAACTATAATAATATCTTTGTCTTTTAAATTATTTTCAATGTATTTTAAACAAACTACTGCAATAGCCTCATTTCCATATTCTTTCCTTAAATTTATAGCAGTGTTTCCAACATTTTCAGGAGTTAGTTCTAAACCTCTTTTTTTTGTTTCATATCTAACAACATCTCCCATAGACACTACTGGCAAGTTGTATTTTTTTGCCACTTCATATATTGTACTTTTTCCAGACCCTGGCATTCCAGTAATCCCTATTAGCAACATATCTTTCCCTTATTATATGGTTATTTTTTAATTATGAGACAGTACTTAAAACTTCTTTAGCCGCATTAGATGTAGCATTGATTGTAGTTATTTCTGCTTTTCTTACATCAATAGCAGAAGATATTAAGTAATATGAAACAATTAATGCTGAAACTATAACAACCATAACTAATAAAGAAAACTCTAAAGAAATTTGTCCTCTGTTTGATTTTATAATTTTCATAGTATTCCTCCTAAACTGACAATATTTAATATAAAATTTTAGTATCTTCAATATAAATTTTTAGTGGTGATTTATTATGATTATTATTAGGAAACCAAAAAAGAAGAAAGAGGAAATTGAAATTGTCAAAGTTGATGGTAAGATAGAAGAAGGAGTAGAAATTAAAGATAATCAAAAAATATTTGCAAACTATAAAAAGATTGGTAATAAATATAAATTGTATAGATGTAGATTAGGAGACAAATTAATTCAGCCATCTAAGGTTATAGAACTGCTAAAAAGAGAAGATATATTTATATTAAAAGGAAATGAGGAAATTGAAGAACTCTTAAAATCTTACAATTTAAAGTTTGATTACATAAAATTATGCCCATTTTGTTTATTAAAAAACATTTATAAGAGATTAACAAGAAATAATAGATGCAAATATGGAAATTTAGAAATATGTATTGATTGTGGAGTTAGAGAGATTAGAGAGGAAGTTAGAATTAATGAAGAATTTATAGAAAAACTTTTAAGGAGATTTAAAGATGTTGATAAAGTTTTATCCTTATTAAGAATAAGAAATCCACTCAATAATCCAGAATTAACAAAATATGACATAATAACTTGTAGCAAAGAGGACAAAATTAGAAATTATAAAATAGATGAACTAAATATACCAGAAGAACTTAAAAATATAATTAAAGGTAGAGGAATTTACGAACTTTTGCCAGTACAAACATTGGCTGTTAAAGGAGGTTTATTAAAAGGAGAGGATTTATTAATTGTCTCAGCCACATCATCGGGAAAAACATTAATTGGAGAATTGGCAGGAATTAAAAATTTGATAGAGAAGGGAAAAAAGTTTTTATTTTTAGTCCCATTAGTTGCATTGGCTAATCAAAAATATTTAGAATTTAAAGAAAGATATGAAAAATTAGGATTTAAAGTAAGTTTAAGAGTAGGTTTGGGAAGAATAGGAAAAAAGTCAGATGATATTGAAACATCATTAGATGCAGATATTATTGTAGGAACTTATGAAGGTATAGATTATTTAATTAGAACTAAAAAATTAAAGGATGTTGGAACTGTTGTAATTGATGAGATTCATTCTTTGAATATGGAGGAGAGAGGAGCGAGATTGGATGGATTAATTGGTAGATTAAGATTTTTATTTAAAGATGCTCAAAAGATATATTTATCTGCAACAATTGGAAATCCTAAGGAGTTATCTAAACAATTAAATGCTAAATTAGTTTTATACAATGGAAGGCCAGTTCCATTAGAGAGGCACATAATTTTCTGTAAAAATGAGTTTGCTAAATTAAGTATAATTAGAGATATAGTTAAAAGAGAGTGGCAAACAATCTCAAAGTTTGGTTATAGGGGACAGTGTTTAATCTTTACTTATTCAAGAAAAAGGGCTGAATATATAGCAAAATCTTTAAAATCTAAGGGGATTAAGGCTGAATTTTATCACGGAGGTATGGAGTATTTAAGGAGGAGAAAAGTTGAAGAAGATTTTGCTAATCAAAAAATTCAATGTGTGGTTACAACTGCCGCTTTATCAGCGGGTGTTGATTTTCCAGCCTCAACAGTTATATTGGAAAGTTTGGCTATGGGGGCTGAGTGGTTAAATCCAGCAGAGTTTCAGCAGATGTGTGGAAGGGCTGGAAGAAAAGGAATGCACGAAATTGGAAAGGTTTATCTTTTGGTAGAAATTGGGAAAAAGTATCACATGAAAATGGAGAATGCTGAGGATGAAGTAGCATTTAAATTATTAAACGCTGTTCCAGAAGATGTAAAAGTTGAGTATAGTGAAGATGAAGAGGAAGAGCAAATATTAGCCACAATTTCTGCGGGAATTGAAAATATAAAAGATATTGATAGAGTTCCTTATCTTGGAAGGGTTTTTCAATTGAATAAAATTTTGAATAATTTAGAGAGTTATTCTATGATAAAAATATACAAGGATAAAGTAAAACTAACAAATTATGGAAAATCTGTTGCTATTTCATTTTTATATCCAAAAATAGCTGAAAAAATTAAAGAAGGAGTTTTAGAAAATAAACCAATACTTGAATTAATAACAGAAATAATGCCTTTTGAAAATGTCTATATATCAAATAATTTAAAGGTAAAACTTTCAAAAATTTTAAATATAAATATTCCTTCGAGATTCTTTGACGCTTTGGAAGTAATTAGAGAAAATATGCAAAAAATTGAAAAGATTGGTGACAAAAAATTAAAGGATGATTTAATTTCAATAATTGTTGAATTCGAAGGAGTAAAAGTTGAAGAAAAGATTTTGGAATTAATTGTTAATTTAAGATTAAATAAAAAAACGCCCGGACAAATTTCTAAGGCACTATATATGGATTATAAGATTCAAACATACTCTGGGGATATTTATTACTATTTAGAGCAACTTTTAAATCTATTAGATGCCATAGAGAGAATTTCTAATATATTTAATAAAAATTATGCAGAAAAAGTCCATAAATTAAAGGAAAGAATAGAGAATCCTTAAAAAATGTGAAAATATGGAAACATCAAAAAAGATAATAATTGTACTTATATTTACAATTGCATTAATTTTAACTTATGCATACTTGATAAGTATTATTGAGTCTGTTGATTTTTTCACAGCCCTATATTTCAGTGTTATTACAATAACTACAACAGGTTATGGAGATTTTACTCCAAAAACTTTTTTGGGTAGGTTATTAACTATAATTTACTTATGTGTTGGTGTTGGAATTGTTATGTATCTATTTAGTTTAATAGCAGAATTTATAGTTGAAGGAAAGTTTGGTGAGTTTATGAAAATGAAAAAGATGATGCATAAAATTAAAACATTAAAAGATCATTATATAATATGCGGATATGGAAGATTAGGAAAAGTTGTAGGAGAGAAATTTATTAAAGAAAATATTCCATTTGTAGTTATAGATATCAATGAAAATGTTTTAAAAGAAGAATATGAAAAGCATCATCCTGATAAGTTTTTATATATAGTAGGAGATGCTAAAAAAGATGAAATATTAAAAAAAGCAAAGATTGATAAGGCTAAGGGTTTAATTGCCACACTACCAACAGATGCTGATAATGTTTTTATTACCCTAACTGCAAGATCATTAAATCCAAATATTTTAATAACTGCAAAGGCAGATGAAAAAGAGGCTATAAAAAAATTAAAAATAGCAGGGGCTAATAGGGTAGTATCTCCTTATTTAATTGGTGGATTAAGAATGGCAGAGGTCTCTATTAGACCGGGAGTTTTAGATTTTTTAAGCACATTTATTAAAGTGGCTAAAAATGAGTATAAAGAAGATATTGATTTAAAAAAATATGTTATTGAAGAAGATTCGGAATTGGCATATAAAACATTAAAAGAATCAAACATAAGGGCAATAACAGGAGCTACAATTTTAGGAATAAAGAGAGGAGACAAACTTTATATAAATCCATATCCAGAATTTATTTTAAAACCTGGGGATATAATATATGCATTTGGAACCGAAGAAAACTTAAAGTATTTGGAGAGTTTAATTAAAAGAAAAAAAGAAAAATCATAATTAATTATTAGTGGTGATAACAATGAATAATATTAATGATGTTGTTGAGAAAATAACAAATTTTATTAGAGAAAAGGTTAAAGAAGCCAATGCCAATGGTGTAGTTATTGGACTAAGTGGGGGAATTGATTCCACAGTCACAGCCTATCTATGTGTCAAAGCCCTTGGAAGTGATAAAGTTTTAGGTATAATAATGCCAGAGAAAAATACAAATCCTAAAGATGTTGAACATGCAAAAATGGTTGCTGAAAAGTTAAATATAAAATATATTATCTCAGACATAACAGATGTTTTAAAGGCATTTGGTGCTGGTGGCTACATTCCTACAAGAGAATTTGACAAAATTGCAGATGGAAATTTAAAAGCAAGAATTAGAATGTGTATTCTTTATTATTTTGCAAACAAATATAATCTATTAGTTGCAGGAACTTCTAATAAATCAGAAATTTATGTAGGATATGGAACTAAATATGGAGATATTGCCTGTGATATAAGACCTATAGGAAATTTATTTAAAACAGAGGTTAGAGAACTTGCTAAATATCTTGGGGTTCCTAAGGAAATTATTGAAAAACCACCATCAGCAGGTCTCTGGGAAGGACAAACAGATGAAGGAGAACTTGGAATTAAATATGAAGTTTTAGATAAAATATTGAAATTGTATGAAGAAGGAAAAAACCCAGATGAAATTTCTAAAGAGTTAAATATCTCCATAAATATGGTTAAATATGTATTTGATTTAATTAAAAAAAATGAGCATAAGAGAACACTTCCTCCAACTCCATAATAAATTTTTTATAAATATCTCAAATAAATATAAACATCATATTTTTTTCCATCTTCTCCAATAGATATAGTTTTTTCCCTTATATAGTATATTCCCAAATCCTCATAGTCATCAAAAATTTTTAATTCTTTTTCAGTAATTCCCAATAAAATAATTCCATCAATATAACTTCCATCCTCTTTTACAGCCCCATAGTATCCAATTGACTTATCAAAAAACTTTTTAAATCCATAAACTCTACCTTTAATCATTTTTGGAACTCTGTTTATTAATTTTAAGAGAACATCTTTTTTCATCAACTCTCCATAGGCAAATACATTATAATAATTTTTATCAAAAGAATCCATAATTCTCACTTTAAACCTTTTTTATTCCGCCCCTAACTTTAACCGCTAACCCATAATTAAACTCTTTAAGTTCTATGCCATTTAAAATTGTAGTTCCATAACCTAATAATTCATCATCTTCATTAACCACTAAAACCTCCTCATAAGGCCTTAACTCTTCATCACAATTTACAACAAATTTAGCGAAGACATTTCTCCCTTCTCTAATAAATTCCTCTGCCTCTTTATTTACAACAACTCTATATCTTGGATATGGTATTTTTTCCCATAATAGTTTAGCCCCTCTTTCTGAGGGTATTAATAAGTTGTCATTACTTCTTACTGTAAATAAAATATTGTTATTTTCATCTAAAACCTGTCTCAATCTTCCAGTGTTTTTACTTCTAACAACTTTAATTTTATCAATTAAATCGTCATCGATAATATCATAGCCATATTGATATTGTAACATTTTCTTAATTCTTAAATTGTCTGAATTAAATCCTTTCTTAGTACTTTGGAAATAACTTGTGTAATAGTTATAGGTCATTATATCTAAAATATTATCTTCCCCTATTTTTCTCTTTAACCAATCAATGAATTCATCATAAAACTTTTTATTTATCTCTTTTTCAAATTCATAAAGTTCAGGAATTTCGTTTTGAGATAAAGGATACATAGAATCTATATAGTATGGAACAAAACCAAATACTGGATGTTTTATTAAAATGTCAATGTCTGTTTCAATTACATTTAAATTTTCATGATATGGCTTTTCTACGGAACTTGATATTGTTGTAACATAAACTTTTTCGTATTTAATTCTCTTCAATCTCTTTTTATGTCTTAAAACTTCTGGTCTAAACATTGATTCAACGCCAGAATAGAAAAAGGCAGATTTTTTAGTTACAGGGTCAAATTTTTCAATGTAGTCCATATAATTCTTTAAGACTCTATATGCCTCTAAAAGTTTAGGATGACTTCTACATCTTTCTTCAACCAATTCCCATAAACTACCTTCTTTTATAGCCTCTTTAATTCTATTTATCTCTTCAAAAGTTATATACAAGTTATGTTCAGCCAAAAGTTTCTCTCTATCTTTTTTATTTAAACTTGCCAATTCTTTTGGAGTATAAGATGAGCAAACTGGACATGAACATGGAAATGACTTTAAATCTTTAATTTCATCTAAATGTAATGTCCCCCTTTCAGTTAAATATCTATCATCCTTAGCATATAAGACATAAGCCGCAGAGTCAAACAAATCACATCCTAATGCAACAGCCAAAGCAAAAAACATAGGATGCCCACAACCAAATAAATGCACTGGCTTGTTTGTTGGAAGATACATCTTTGAATTTAGAATAATTTCAACTACATCTCTATATCTATATTCTTCCATCAATGGGACAACTGCACCAATAGGATATATGTCAAAGTTCAATTTAGCCATCTCCTTTGCCGACTTTTGCCTTAAATCTAAATATGTGGAACCTTGGATAGTCCCATTTAGCAATAATTTAAATCCTCTATCTTTTTTTAACTCAATTGACAATTTAGCCCTTCTTAAAGTTTCTTCTAAATCTTTTTCTGCTATTTCTTTATCTACATCTGGGGGAGTTGGGATATCTAAAATAGTTCCAACATCAACTCCTATCATCTCTTGAAACTCTACAATTTCTAATGGTTCTACATCAACATCTCCATAAACTCCCAACTGAAAAGAACCACTATCTGTAACTATTACCTTGTCAAATCCTACCAATTTATGAACTCCTTTATTTATAGCAATTTCTCTTAAATGTTTTGTTTTATATATAATATAAGAATTTGTGATAATAACATCTGCCAACTTGTTTATTAAGTCAATATCTACAACTTGTTTTTTTGGATTTGGATGAACTACTGGCATTATCGTAGGAGTTTCAATTTTCTTACCATTTATATTTAGTATTCCAATTCTTCCCATGGCATCTCTACTTTTAATTTCGAAAGTCATCATTTTATCAACCTAATAAAGTTTTTAATAAAGTTTTTATAAAAATTAGAAATTATAAAAATAGTTTTTTAATATTAATATTATTGATAAAAAAATTAGAAAAAATTTAATTATTATAATTTTCTTACCTATTCGTCCATTCTTTGAGTCCTTCTAACGGTAAAGGCAAACAATGCTGGTAAAATAGCCCCTCCAAGTATTGCCTCTGTTAAAGCCACATCTGGAGCCAATAGAGCATAATATAGATATGCTACACATAATCCAAAAAATCCAGACAATATTATACATTTAATTAAATCTTTCTGTAATAAAGCGGCTAAACTCGTCAATATAGCCATTACTATAACAATGTAGTTTATGACTTCCATAAAACCACCATATAAAAGATTTAAAGGTTTTAATTCTCAATAGGTTTAAATTTGTATCCATAGGTTATAACTCCATCGTCTCCATCTTCTTTGATTCTTCTAAATACAGCCTCTACTGGCATACCTATATATACCTCCTCTGACTTGCAATCTACTATTTGCCCAGTAATTTTTGGTCCTTCCTCCAATTCAACAATTGCTATTACATAGGGAGTTTGTTTTTCAAAGTCCTTAGGGGCTACATGAACAACTGAGTAAGTATAAACTTTCCCCTTACCACTTAATTTTATTTCTTCAAACTCTGTTTTTCTCCTACACTTTGGACAAATTTTTCTTGTTGGGAAATATATTGTTCCGCAATTTTTACATCTTACTCCAATTAAGTTGTATCTCTCCTTTATATGCCTCCAACTTCTTACTACCATATTTATCCCCTGATAAAAATTTTATTTTCATTTAAATCAACTTTTACTATTTCTCCAACTAATTCTTTTTTTTCTCCAAATATGTCAATGGCTATAATTTTATCTCCTTTTTTTTCTACAATAATAACATCTTCCATAATTAACTCATCATTAAAGTATAAGTTGCAACTGCACATAACTCATCAACTCGCATCTTGGTTTTCTTCAACATCTATATCAATAGTTCCATTTTCATATGCATAAAGTTCGTTAATTTTTGAAGAAATTAATAAATCTATTAATAATATTAATCTACACTCTCCTCCTATCCACATCACACAACGGTCTTTTTTACATATATCCTTTATAAAGGGACAATATTTTTCTATCAATTTCTCACATTCTTATCTTCTTTATTAAATGGTAAATATGAAATATTTATTTTAATTTTTTCGTATATTAATCCAAAAACTATGCAGAGGCATGCAAATATTATTGCAGAAACCCACAATAGTATTGTCAATCCATCAATGAAGTAATATTCTACTATAAAATCTAATATAACAAATCCAATAAATAATGCAAAGGATTTAATCAATAGTTTTAAAAATTTATCCATAATTTCCCTCTATTATTTCTTATCTGAAAGTATATGGATACAAACTGTTCCTCCAGTACCTCCAACATTTGCAGTAATTCCATATCCATTTTTAATTTCAACATGTCTATCTTTAACCTCCTTATCTCCCTTCAACTGCCAATAAATTTCTCCAACCTGTCTAATTCCTGTAGCCCCTAATGCATGCCCAGCGGCTTTTAATCCACCACTTGGGTTTATTGTTGGAAATTCATCATAATCAATTGCTATTTTTTCTTCATAAACTATTTTTCCCGCCTCTCCTTTTTTACAAAATCCTAATTCCTCCATTAAAATTAAACCATTTATAGCAAAACAATCGTGAATTTCAGCGACATCAATATCTTTTGGCTCAATCTTTGCCATCTTATATGCCTTTTCACTTGCGACTCTTGCGGCTTTTAAACTTGTAATATCTTCTCTACTATGTAAGGCAATAGTGTCTGATGCTTGGGCACTTGCTTTAATATATATTATATCATCACTACTTACAAATTCTTTTGCCTTTTCTGCCTCACATAATATCAATGCCGCGGCCCCATCTGAAACTGGAGAGCAATGTAGTAATCTCAAAGGCTCGGCAACAGGAGAGGAATTCATAACCTGCTCTAATGTAACCTTAAATGGAAATTGAGCATATCTATTCTTTGAAGCATTTTCGTGCATAATTACGCTCCACATGGAGAGTTCTTCCATTGTTAAACCATATTCATACATGTATCTTTGAGCCATCATAGCATAAAGTGATGGAAATGTTGCTCCAAACAGTGCCTCCCACTCTTGATCTGAGGCAGAAGATATTGCTGATGTAGCATCAACAACATCAGTCATTTTTTCTACTCCACCAACTAAGACAATATCACTGTAACCACTTGCTATATTTAACACTGCCTGCCTCAATGCTAAACTACCAGATGCACATGCCGCCTCAACTCTTGTTGCTGGAATTGGATTTAAACCAGCGTGTTCAGCAATCAATGAAGCAATATGTTCTTGCCCAACGAACAAACCAGCACTCATATTTCCAACATACATTTCATCAATATCCTTTCCATCAATTCCAGCAGATTCTACTGCCTTAACTCCTGCCTCAACAATTAAACTTCTAAAACTTCTTTCCCACAATTCACCAAACTTTGTTTGTCCATAACCAATAATAGCCACATCTCTCATTATTCCACCCAATTTTATTTTAAAAGATTAAATTTTGATTTTGAATTATTATTTACATTCTAATTTTCTTCCTAAATTTGGCATATATTGCATAGTCAATGTATTCTTTTCTTTCTATATAATAGGAAGTTCTTTGGGCTTTATCTTTAACATCTTTTATTCTATTTGTTACTGTTATATCAAAGGCATCACTTCCTGCTCCACTACCATAAGAAACTGCTAAAATTCTCTCTCCTCCTTCGCAGTTGTCTAAAACATTCGATAATCCCAAAGGAACAGCTCCTGAATATGTATTTCCAATATATGGAGTTAGTAATCCAATTTTATACTGTTCTTCTTTAAATCCTAATATTTTGGCAACTCTAATGTAAAATTTCCCATTTGGTTGATGAAATACGCAGTAATCATAATCTTCTGGCTTTGTTCCCATTTTTTCCATTAAGCCCTTAGCGGCATTTATAACATGCCTAAAATAAGCAGGTTCTCCGGTAAATCTTCCTCCATGTCTTGGATAAGGTTTTCCCTCCCTTCTCCAAAAGTCAGGAGTGTCTGTTGTAAATGAATAAGTTCCATTGAATTCAGCAATAACCTTAGATTTTCCAATTATATAGGCTGCCCCTCCAGCTGCGGCGGTATATTCTAACGCATCTCCCGGAGCCCCCTGTGCTGTATCAGCCCCTACTGCTAAGCCATATTTAATTAATCCACTTTCAACCAATCCCATACACATTTGAATTCCAGCAGTTCCAGCCTTACACGCAAATTCTAAATCTGCGGCTGTTAAATCAGGAGTAGCGTCAATAGCCTCAGCAACTATTGTGGCAGTTGGCTTTACAGCGTAAGGATGGCTTTCACTTCCAACATACACTGCTCCAATATCTTTTGGATTAATTTCAGCCCTTTTTAATGCATTTCTTGATGCCTCAACAGCTATTGTTGCTGTATCTTCATCCAAACTTGGAACTGCCTTTTCATAAACTAAAAGACCTTTTTTTATTGATTCTGGGTCTTTGTTCCATACTCTTGCAATTTCATCAACTTTAATTCTATACTTAGGAATGTATGCTCCATAGCCAACTATACCTACCATAATTCCACCGAAAAATTTTATTTTATCTCATTTAATACTTTTATAAGGTCTTTTAAATCTAATTGTGTAGTTATTAATGGAATATTATCAATTTCTGCCAATTTTATAGCTAATTTATCTATCTTCGTTTTATCTATTCTCTGCAAAACTACAACTCTTGGTTTCATTATACTAACTCTAACTGCGACCATTGGACTCCTTCCAGTAGAGACATTTGAAAAGATTAAAGCCCTTTCAGTAGTCCAACCATATAGATGATAAAAGTCATCTCCATTCATCTCTAATATTGCCTTTATACTATCTACAACCGTATGCCCATAAATTGGAATATCTAAGTTGTTAGTATTTACGACAAATTCTCCATCTATTAAATCAACAAATTCTTTTAAAGGAATTGGATTTTCATACTCCTTTATTGATAAAATTGCTTTAATAGAAGGACTTTTATTTAAGATTTTATTCAATGCTTTTATAGTATGTCCTCCTCTCTCTCTATCAATTTCTATCAATGCAAGAACATATTTCTTTATTATATTAACTCCAGGATTCTTTCTTCTTCCAACTTCATAATCACTAATAACAGAAGGAGATACATTTAAATATTTTGCTAATTCAATTTGTTGGATATTGAATAGATTTCTCCATTTTTTTAGAGCATTTCCTGGATTTTCTGACAAAACAATATCTCCAATTATGTAGGTAATAACCTTCTCCATAATAATCACAGAATTAAAATAGTTCTAAAATTATATAAAATTTTTGATTTTTGTTGAATTGTATTTTGTTAATTGTCGTAGTTGTTGAATATAAAAATAAAAAAACTTAAAAAGTCAAAATTTAGAGATAAAATAGAGATTGAAATAAAAAAGAAATTATTATAAAGAATAAGTAAAAAATAAAAAAGTAAAATTTTAATCTTTTTCTAATCCACACATTTTTCTTAATTCTTTACCAACTTTTTCAATTAGATGTTCTCTCTCCAATCTTCTTAAAGCATTTAACTGTGGAGCCCCTACAATATTCTCTAAACTCCACTCTTTTGCAAATTTACCTTCTTGTATTTCTTTTAATATTTCTTTCATTGCTTTTCTTGATTCTTCATTTATAACTCTTGACCTTCTTGTTAATCCACCATATTCAGCAGTATTTGAAACGTTTTCCCACATACCTTTTAAACCTTTTTGATAAATTAAATCTACTATTAATTTTAACTCGTGGCATGTTTCAAAGTATGCCATCTCTGGAGCATAGCCAGCCTCAACTAATGTTTCAAATGCCGCCTTAATTAATTCAGTAACTCCTCCACATAAAACAACCTGCTCTCCAAATAAATCTGTCTCTGTCTCTTCTCTAAATGTTGTTAATATAACTCCAACTCTTGTTAATCCAATACCCTTTGCCATTCCCAATGCAATTTGTAAGGCATCCCCTGTATAATCTCTTTCAACAGCCACTAATCCTGGAACTCCAAAACCTTCCTCAAATGTTTTTCTTACCATTGCCCCTGGACTTTTAGGGGCTACCATTGTTATATTAACATTCTCTGGTGGTCTTATTAACCCATAGTGTATATTGTAACCATGAGAAAAACTTATTGTTTTTCCTTCTGTTAAGTAAGGTTTAATCTGTTTTTTATAAACTAATGGTTGAACCTCATCTGGTATCAATATGTGAATTATATCTGCTTTTTCTGAAGCTTCTTCAATAGTCATAACTGTATGCCCATCTTTAATTGCCTTGTTCCAAGAGGCTCCATTAGGTCTCAAACCAACTATAACATTTAGCCCACTATCCTTCATATTTAACGCTTGTGCTCTCCCCTGACTTCCATATCCAATAACTGCAATTGTTTTATCTTTAACTGCGTCAAAGGTTACATCTTTGTCGTAGAATATTTTAACCACATTTATCACCCATAAAAAATTTATAATTTTAGTTAATTACTGAATAATGTTTTAATGTTATTAAGGTTTTCGGTTGATTTTGATTTTCTTCTAAATAGAAATACCTAACTTAATAATAATACCATATTGTTTTATACTCTTCAATATTTTCTCCTATTTCCTTTAAACTATCTAAGTATTCTTTAATTGGTACATCTTCATAAGTGTATAGCTTAGTAGGATATATCCCTTTTTCCCATGGATGCATTAAATAAACTCTACTTCCATTAGGTTTTATTGCAATTAATTCTCTATCCTGCCAACCTCTTAAATGATTTTTACCCATTCTTGGAACATTAAATATTGGTTCATCTGTTCTAAATGATCCTGGCAATAATCTCGCTTCTTCTTTAACTTCTTGAACTACTCTTGCTATTGGAACTAAGTAATCTTTATGCTCTATCTTCCCTTTTGGATAAAAAGTGTAGTATGGAATTATTCCTGCTTTCTTTAAAGCTATTCTTAAAGCTACATTTTCAAATCTTCTGCTTACATATCTATGAAATACATGCTGATTATAAACCTTAATATTTTTCTCTCCTAATTTTCTAACTGCCTCCTTAACTTCTGGTGTAATTTCATAACAACTTTCAACATGTGTAGAAATCATTAAACTCTTTTTATAATTGCCTAATATCTCTACCAATTCATCTGTTATTCTCATAGGAGCTGTAACTATTGTTCTTGTTCCAAATCTTACTCCAATAACATGATCCATCTCAGAGATTCTATTTAACATTCTCTCAATTGCCTTATCACTCAAACTGAATGGATCTCCACCAGTAATTAATATTTCTATCATAGATTCATGCTCAGCAAACCAATCTAATGCTTTTTCAACTTTATCCCAACCTTTAAATGCCTTTTCGTCAAAATCTTGAACCATCCAGTTTCTTTGACAATAGACACAAATTTGTGGGCATGATTCATATGGCTTTATAATTGCAATGGTAACATACCTTCTTGTTATTAAGTCACATGGAGAAGTGTCATGCTCTCCCATAAAGTCAAAGAATGTTGACCTATCCTCTTTATGCTCAATCATCTTTTTAACATACCATTTTGGAGGAATAACTTGTCTTCTAACTGGTAGATCTTCGACATAAGGATTTTCGAAGTCAAATAAATGTAAATAGTAAGGAGTTATTCCAAAAGGTATTCCATTTTTTATACATTCTTCTATAAGTTCTAAATCTTCATCAGATATTTTAAAGTTTGTCTCTTCTCTAAGTTCTTTTAAAATTTCTAATCCTTTTTTGCCCTTTATTACATTTTTAAACTGCCACTTATAGTTAAACCATTCATCATCAGTAATTCCAAAGAAATCTTCTAAAATTTCTTTATTCTTTTTTCTTTTTAATATAATCCTCTTATCTAATCCACTTGGATATTTACTAATGTATTCTCTCATAATTTCATAAACCTTATCTAAAAAGTTGGATCTCGCAATTCCCGCCTCTCTACCTTTTATCTTACTAAAATCTATAAATTCTACGCTTTCATCTAATAACCTTTCTCCTAAGAAACCTAAGGAATAGTTAGCCTTTCCTGTCATACCCATAAATAAATGTCTAAATTCTTCAATAAATCCCTCCCTTATTTCTTTTAAAGCATCTTCATAACCTTTATATGCTTTCCATAAATATTCCAATGTGCTAAATCCAGATAACTTTTCGTTATGTTTAGAGATTATATTTAAAAATATTTCAATAGATTTTAATGATAACCATCTATCTATTTCATTTTTAAATTTTATATTTCCACTTCTAACTTTCCACTCTAACTCTTTACAAAATTCAAATAACTTTTCTCTTGCCTCTTCTACACTTTTACTTTTTTCTAAAATTTCTCCAATCTCTGGAACTTCAGAAAATATTTCTAAAAAAGATTTATAATTATTTGTAATTTTGTATTCTTTATCAATTGTTGAATTAGATATCATATTCCCCCTCCATGTCATTTTATTAATTTAAATTATTCAATGTATTAATTATAGTTTTTTAAATAACATTGAAGGTAGAGACAAAAATTTTAAACAGACCATTCAAGTAAAAAATAGAATCCATTTGTATTTAGAAACTTTATTAAGTTTTATTAAGTAAAACAAGAAATTATATAATTTATAATATAGTTGTGAGACATTTATATTAATAATCATATAAAAAGTTTTCGAACATTAATTAAATAAATAATAATCTTTATATAATATATATACCATTTTATTACTTTTGCTTTATTTTATAACTATTCTTGTAAATGTGAAACTATGGTTAAGTTATCTATTATTATGCCATGTTATAAAGGAGAAAAATTTATTGAGAATTCTATTATAACAGTTGAGAAGGTAGTTTCTGAATTTTGCAAAAGTTTTGAGATAATTTTGGTTGTAGATGGATTTGTTGATAAAACTTATGATATTGCGAAGAATTTAGAAAATGAATTTGATAATTTAAAAGTTGTTGGATATGAGAAAAATAGAGGTAAAGGTTATGCGATAAAGTATGGCCTAAAATTTGTAGAAGGAAAGTATGTGGCATTGTTAGATAGTGATTTAGATTATCACCCAAAGGCTTTAAAATGGTTTCTTGAAAAAATTAAAAATGATAATGCTGATATTGTTATAGGAAATAGGAGAGATAAAAATAGTGTATTTGAATATCCACCACTTAGAAAATTTTTGAGTTATTGTTTCAATCTTTATGTAAATTTAATGTTTCCAGAGTTAAAACTTAAGGATACTCAGGCAGGTATTAAAATGTTTAAACATGATGTAATTAAAGATTTGTTTAATAATATTTATGATTTTAAATCTTTTAATGGTTATTCTTTTGATGTATGTATTTTAGTATTAGCCAGAAAAAGAGGTTATAAAATAACCTATGCTCCCTGTATATATAATCAAAAATTTACTGGTATCAAAGGGAGTATAGGATTAATTAAGACAATTTATAAAATGGGAAGAGATATTTTATTACTTAAAATGAAATTAAAAGAATAAATTTACAAAAAAGGCATATATTTGTGGTAGAATGAGGATTTTAATGATGTCGTGGAAGTGTATAAAACATCCTTGGAAGGGAGGGGCGGAATTCGTTACTTATGAGTATCTAAAAAGGTTGGTAGAGAAAGGTCATGAGTGTGTTTGGTTTGTTCCAAAATTTAAAGGTTGTTTGGAAAGGGAAATTATTGATGGAATTGAAATTGTTAGAGATTTTAACATATACACAATACATATAAATGCATGGAGAAAATATTACTCTGAATTTAAAGGAAAGTTTGATGTTATTATTGATCAAATTAATGGCATACCATTTTTTACTCCATTATATGCAAAAGAACCAATAATATTTTTTATCCATCATTATGAAGATATATGCTGGGACTATGAAATGCCATTCCCGC
Source organism: Methanocaldococcus sp. (assembly GCF_024490875.1). Classification (NCBI taxonomy): domain Archaea; kingdom Methanobacteriati; phylum Methanobacteriota; class Methanococci; order Methanococcales; family Methanocaldococcaceae; genus Methanocaldococcus; species Methanocaldococcus sp. Next base: position 30,618 of record NZ_JACCLX010000033.1, on the reverse strand, counting down.
TTAACAAGATAGGTAAATTTGTAGAGAGGAATTTTTTGAGATTATATAAAAACATTCCGACAATTTGTGTTTCACCTTCAACAAAAAAAGATTTAATTACCTTAGGATTTAAAGAGGAAAATATTTATGTTATTTATAATGGATGCGATGTTAAACCATTAGAAAAGATTAATTTTGAAGAAAAAGAGGAAAATGCTATATGTTTTGTTTCAAGATTAACTCCTATGAAGAGAGTTGAACATGCAATTAAAGCTGTTTATTATGTTAAAAAAGAGATTCCTAATGTAAAGTTGTGGATTTTGGGAAGTCCAAAGAAAGAAAGTTATTTATATAAATTAAAAATTTTAGTTGATAAATTAGGGTTAAAAAATAATGTTAAATTTTTTGGATATGTCCCTTTTGAAAAGAGAAATGAAATAATTAAAAAAAGTCAGATTTTGATAGTTACTTCCGTTAAAGAAGGGTGGGGATTAAATGTTATTGAAGCAAATGCTTTGGGAACTCCTGTTGTAGGATATAGGGTTTCAGGGTTGGTAGATTCTATTAAAGATGGGTATAATGGTTTGTTGGTTGATGATGGAGATATTATGAAATTATCTGAAACCATTATTAATTTATTGAAAGATGATGATTTAAGAATGAAATTAAGTAGAAATGCCGTTGAATGGGCTAAACAGTTTAGTTGGGATAAGAGTGCTGAGGAATTTAAGAGAATTTTGGAAATGGTGGTGAATAATGGATAAAAATCCTTTAGTTTCAGTAGTAATTCCAACACATAATAGAAAAAAACAGGTTGAACGGTTAATAAATTCAATTTTAGAAAATACTTATAAAAATATTGAAATAATCGTAGTAGATGATGCTTCAACTGATGGAACTTATGAATATATCAAAAAAAATTTTGATGATTTAACTAATTTAAAAATTGTAAGAAATGATAAAAATTTACTGCTTGCAGGTAGTAGAAATAAAGGTATAAACTTATCAAAAGGTGAATTGATTTTTTTAGTTGATGATGATAATGTATTGGACACTAAATGTATTGAAAATTTAGTAAAAGTTATAATTTCAGATAATAAAATAGGAATGGTTGGTCCTATAATGTATTATTGGAAAGATAAAAAAAGAATCTGGTGGGCAGGAACAAAAAGAAACATGTTAACAAGTAGGACTTATTTTATTGGTAGGGATCTACCTTTACCAAATGAGGATGTTTGGGAAACAGATGACTTTCCTAATGCTTTTATGGTAAAACGAGAGGTGGTAGAAAAAGTTGGAATATTTGACGAAAAAACATTTGCAATTCAGTATGATGAAGCTGATTTTGGAATGAGAGTAAGACAAAAAGGATATAAATGTTTAGTAGTTAAAAATGCCATTATTTATCATGACATGTCCCTTCCAGAAGAAATGGATAAAGATAGGCAATTCCACATATATGACGAAAAGAGAGCATATTATATGGGAAGAAATAGAATTATTTTCCATAAAAAATACTCAAAATGGTGGCAGTGTTTAATTTTTATTTTAGTGTATAATTGGCTTGTAACTGGATATTATTTAAAAGTTATACTGTTTGAATCTAAAAAGCCCTTCAGGGAGAGGTTAAAAATAGCAAAAGTTTATTTAAAAGGAGTTGTGGAGGGAATGAAATGGACAAACTCTTACTAATAGGAATAGATGGAGCTGATTTCAATATAGTTAGGGAATTATTAAACAATAACAAATTAAAAAACCTTGCAAGTATATCTGAAAATGGTTACTTCTCAAGATTAGTAAGTACAATTCCCCCATTATCTCCTGCAGCATGGACATCAATATTTACTGGAGTACCACCACATAAGCATGGTATTTGGGGATTTTTAAAGCAAAAAGAGGGTGAATACTTCTATAAACCCATTACATCAAAAGATAGAAAACACAAAGCAATTTGGAATTTACTTACTGAAAAAAACAAAAGATCTATCATTGTAAATATTCCATTTTCGTATCCTCCAGGGCGAATTAATGGTATTATGATAACTGGTTTGGGTTCTCCAGGTAAAGATTCCAATTTTGTTTATCCACAATCTTTAAAGAAATTCATTCTTGATAATTTTCCAAACTTTGATGTTGATCTTAACGAAGGAAAATTAGAAGAAGGGTACAGTATCTATAAATTGGAAAAAAATATTATAAAAACAGAAGAAGATCTAGTTAATTTATTTATTCATTTATTAAATAATAATGATTGGGATTTTAGTGCCATAGTTTTAAGATCATTAGATGTGATTCAACACTTTGCATTTGATAATAAAATGTTTGTAGAAAAACATTATGAAAGGATTGATAAATTGGTAGGTAGGATCCTAGAAGAAGTTGTTAATGGTAAGGAAGATATAAAAATCATAATAGCTTCAGATCATGGATTTAGAAAAGTATATAAAAGATTTTATGTGAATACATGGTTAGAAAAAGAGGGATATTTAAAACTAAAGTCAAGTCATAATCCTCTTTTAAAACTTGGCATTGACGCTGAAAAAATAAGGGGTTTTATGAAAAGACTTGGCTTAAAAGGAATCGTAGGGAAAATAGAACATAGCAAATTTGTAAAACATTTGCTTAAAATTTTACCAAGTAGTTCACATCAGTATTTGTTTAATGCTGATTGGAGTCAAACAAAGGCGTTCTTTTATAGGGGTTCAAATGGTTTGATAAAGATAAATGTAGAGGGGAGGGAGCCACAAGGTTGTGTAAATATAAATGATGTTGTAAAATTAAGTGAAGAAATAAAATCAAAACTAGAAAAAATTGTAGATCCTACTACAGGAACAAAAGTTTTTAGAAATGTGTTTTTGAAGTGGGATTTAGGTATAGATTCTTATGAATTTCCAGAAATTATCTTATTACCAAACGAAGGCTATGAAATATGTGATTATAATATGAATGGTTACTTGTTTGAAGATGTTCATGGTAGACCAGGAGATCATGGTTTATTTGGGATATTTATGAGCAATTTTGAACCTCCAATAAAAGTAGAGTGTGTGTGGGATGTAGGAAAATTGATAAAAAAAGAGGTGATTTAGTTGCAACATCCTGAAAAGGTGATTTGGGGAGGAAAACATGTAATCATAGTTACTCGTTCTCCCCCTGACGAAATAGAACATCCTACATTTGGTGGTAGTAGATTAGTGAGAAAGCTTAGAGAAGAATTAGAAGAAAATGGATCTAAGTGTTCTGTTCTCTCGTTGCATGATGTGCCTTCAATTTCCTTGTATTTTTTAAGAATACAAAAAAAGAAATATAGCAGGAGGAAATTTCTAAAAATGGAAAAAATACAATGGTTCCTTTCTTTATTAATATCTTTAATAGGTGATTTTTTAGCAAGGTTTGATGTTCTATTATATCTAAGACTTAGTCAAAAATTAAAAAGAATTAATCCAGATATAGTAATCTATAATGGATCTTTTGGAGCTTTCCCAGTTTTTTTAATTTCTAAGAAATTGAATTCTATGTTTGTTCTTTCTGAACATAATGTTGACTATTATTTTTACTTAGAAAAACTAAACAGCAAAATATCAAAACCATTTATTTCTCTTCTTAAGTTTATAGAACTCTCCACGGCTAAAAATGCTGATCTGGTACTCTGTTTTAATGAAAAAGATAAACAAAGACTTATTCATGATGGTGTTCCATCTAACAAAATATTGGTATGGAAATTTAACATACCGCAAATAACTAAGTATAAGGATTTTTCTCAACTTCCAAGAAAAATCAGAAATATAATAAAAGGTAAGCCTGTGGTTTGCTTTTTAGGAGCTGATTATAGTGTAAATGTACTTGCTGTTGAACATCTTATAGAGATTGCTAAATCTTTACCACATGTGATTTTCCTTATTGTTGGTTCTGTAGGTGAGAAATTTAAGCATAAAAATAATTTACCACCAAATGTAATTATTACTGGATATGTAGAAAGTATTGAGCCTTATTTAGCTGTTGCTGATATCTTTGTTAACCCAAAAATAACATCAGATACAGGGATAGAGGTAAAAATGTTCGACTATTTGAAATATGGTAAACCTATAATTTCAACTGAAATAGGAGCGAGAGGCTTTGAACATTACAAGAATGTTATTGTTGTTAGAGACTTGATTGAAATGAAAGAGAGAATAGAAGAATTATGTAAGGAGGTAGTAAAATGAAACCATTTAGTAAAGAATATTTTGAAGGAGGTAAACAAAGTAATTACAGATCATATAAAAACTGGGAAAAAGTAATAAGAGGGATTTACTTTTCTGAAGTTCTTAAAAATGTAAACGTTAGGGGAGCTAGAGTATTAGACATTGGTTGTGCTTATGGGTATTTCCTTAAATGTTGTGATGAGATTGGATGTGAAACCTATGGTATTGATATCTCAGAATATGCTATTAACCAAGCAAAAAAGGAGACCAATGCAAAATTATTTGTTCACGATGTAGACAAAGGATTGCCAATGTTTGAAGACGATAGTTTTGATTTGGTAACAATGTTTGATGTTATAGAGCATCTACATTCTCCTTATTTTGTTTTAAAGGAAATTTATAGAGTTTTAAAGGTTAGTGGCAAAATAATTATTACAACTCCTAATCTAAACGCAATAGATAGATTTTTGAAAAAAGTTTTAAGAAAAGAAAAGACTTGGCACGGTTTTAGGGATAAGACACATCTTTATCTATTTACACCAAGCTCATTGCGATTTCTCGTCGAGAGGGTAGGATTTAAAGTAGTGAAACTGGAAACACCATTTCATCCATTACTAAAGCCGTTACAAAAGATAGTGAATAAAACTGGCTTAGGTGGGCAAATATGGTTAGTTGGAGAAAAATAACAAATTCTAAAGTTGTAAGAGGAATAGTCGTTTTAGTATTATATTTCATCATTTCAATAACTTCTAATCTTTGGTTATTGACAAATGTTAGCAAAGGGCAAATATATGTGTATGGTTCGATGCCAATCCAGAAGCCAGTATCGTATGTCCCATGGCTTTTATGGGATGAATATATAAGTATACTAATAACACCAACACCACCGTCTAATTTAATATCTGTGATGTATCTTTTTAATCCAAAAATCGCATGGGTTTTCTATGAGGTATTATTACCGATAATTGGAGCAGTTTGCATGTTCTTGTTAATAAAGAAGATGTTAATAAAAATTACTAAAAAAGAAGGGTATACTTCCATTTATTTATCTTCAATCTTTGTAGGTGCAATTTATGAATTAATGTTACTATCAAAAAATACAGATATTTGGACAATGGGTTTTCTCTCAGTGCTTCCTATTGTACCATTTTTAACATTAAAAATCTTAGAATGTATTAATAATGATGATTGCCCTATTTTTGTAAAAGTGGCATATACTTCACTTTTGGCTTTATTTTTAGCAGCACTTTTTGATATTAGAATAATATTAGCTGGTTTATCCTTAATTTTCATATACTCTTTAGGATTTTTATCTCTAAGAAGTCTATTAACAAATCTAAAGGAGAAAATTCTACTAATAACAGTATTTTTTATTTTCTTTTTTATATTACGATTAATACCCAATATGTTTAGTATATACCTATATTCTCTTTCAAATACTAGAGGAATACCCCTACCAGTTATTGTGGGCCCATATAATTACCTCTATTCATTTGGAATAACATTCCCAGATAATACTTATTTAGAAATTTTTGGATTCTCAATTCTAATTATTGCTTTTTTGTCGCTTTTATTATACAAGAAAAATAAATTCGTTATTATCTCGACTTTTGCTCTCGTATTTTTATCTCTAATAACATTCAAATATTCTCCTCTTAAAAGTATTCAGTATCTTCTTACGACGTTATCTTTTGGATGGATTGATGTGGGGGTTATTTTTAGAACTCCAAGATTGTTTGTGAGCATAGCAATCATATTACTTTTATCTCTACTGGGAATATCCCTGTATGGCATATTCCAAATAAATAGAAACAGACTAACAAAGTCTCTAGTAGTAACTCTATTATTCTTCCTGTTGCTTGGATCGATATATGAGACTGCATATATTAATAATCACGAAAAAAAAGTTACACTAATTCCCCAAGAATACTCCCAAATAGCAAACTGGCTAAAAGATAATGAAGGTTCTTTCAGATCTCTATGGATTCCAAGAACTGGGAGATATCCCCCAGGTGAAAATCCAGTATGGTTTAAGACCAAGGGATGGGCAATTCCAGAATCATCATTTAAAATTCGCACATACTTTTATTATAGAAAACCAATGGAGTATCTCTACCCATTCCTATTACACATCTTAGAGAACAATAAAACAAAATCTGCCGCTTACATACTTTCCTATATTGGGGTTAAATATTTAGTTATTCACGATGACTACTGGTGGGATCGCTTACAAGGGATAGCTAAGCGAATAAAAGAGAACCTTGATAGTTCCCCTTACTTTAAACTCAGAGTACACACAAAGCATATATATGTATATGAAAACCTAATGGCCACTAAGAGTATTCACATAGGCACTATACCGGTTATTATAGATGGTGGTCTTAAGTCTTTATCGCAATTTATAGAATCTTCAAATCTGAATAGCAATTATGCAGTCTTCTTTACTGACTTACCCATTCCAAAAGATGTAATCTACTCAGCACCGATTATAGTTACTCCCTCTATAGACAACCTCAAATTCAACCTTCTTGTAAATTTGCTCATTGCGAATAAAAAAGAAAAATACATAATAGTACCGGCACACTTTACGGAAGGCATTGAAAAAGGAAAATGGCATCCTTATTATATAGATAATCCACACCATGCAGAATGGGAAATATTCTACAGTTGGAATTTCCCAAATGCAAGTTTTGAACACAGCTTTAAATTTAGTTGGGGATTTGTAGGATCTAAAAATCCTGGAGATTTCTTAAAAATCCCAGTAAACATCAAAAAAGAAGGAAATTATATATTATTAGTAAGGTATTTTGAAAATGACAAAGGTGGAAAAATAGATGTCTCCATAGATAACAAGACATTCTATATAACCACTAAGGGAAAAGAGAATGCATTCAGATGGTTTATTGGCAATGTAACACTCTCTGAAGGATTTCATATTCTGACGATTAAAAATGTCAATGGATTAAATGCTATAAATATCGTTGTTATTATACCAGAAGAGGAATTTGTGACCCTCTATAACGAGGTTGATGAACTTTTAAAACATAAGAAAATAATTTCATTTAATTTAGTTAAAAACTCATCCTTTGATGAAGTGTTCAATAATACTTCAAATTTTGAAAATAAAAAACTTAATAACACTCCAAGAACTATTACAGTATCAAAGTTAGAATATAAAAATGGCAAATACTTTGTGGATGTATTAACTCATATACAAAATGTTAGTTTTTGTATAACTATTCCTGAACAATATCACGGAGGTTGGGTAGCTATCGTAGATGGAAAAAAAACTATCAAGCCTATACCACAATTATTTGTAAATAATTTCTGGATAAAAACAAACACTACAGGGCTTCATCACATAGAAATAAAATTTTATCCTCAAGATACATGGAATATCATATATTTAACGAATGGTATTATTGTGCTTGCTATTATATTTATAAACTGCTTCGTACTAGTCAGAGATATGAAGATGTGGAAAAAACGTTAACTTTAAAATGCAACAAAGAATAATTACAAAAACACATGAACTAAACACAAATTCCTTGAATTTCACATATATATTTAACTATCTCACCTTCCAATTACTTAAAATGAGATGTCATCTGGCTATATTCAACCAAAAACAACGAAACTATAGAACAACTCTTTAAAGTTAAAGAAAAACCAGCAAAGATAATTTCATACAAAAAAATCAATCCAACCTTATGGGAAGTTCAAGTAAATGCAACAAAACCTTTCATGCTGTCATTTGCTGAAAGTTATGATCCACTATGGGAGGCAAGAGTATATAAAGATGGAAAATTGGTAGAGAAAGTTTCCCCAGTTCCATTATATGGAGTAATAAACGGCTTCTACATAAATGAAACAGGAAATCTAAAAATAATTATCAGATACAAACCACAGGATTGGTTTGATATTGGTTTAGCAATCTCTGGAATAACATTTATTTGCTGTATCTTCTACTTAATCTACGATTGGAGAAGAGAAAAAGGAGATAAATGGGCAATCAATTTAAATAAAAAACTAAATAATATAATATCAAAAATAAAAATTAGAAAATAACCCGAAAAATTCTATAAAATTCTTATTAAGGTGAAATTATGCCTACAAAGATAACAATAGAACTTCCCCAATCATTGACTAAAAAAGAGGCAATAGAGATTTTAAAAAGAGAGGCACTAAAAAAGAAATTTAAAAAAACTAAATTATTTGAAAAATATTCAAAAAATAAAGACACTGCCTATGAAATTGCTGAATATGTTGATAGATATTTAAAAAGATACTACAAAGATTTAAAATTTGATATTCTATTGGATTATGATTTAGATGAAGATATAAACATTATTAAAATCTTAGCCGATGAGTCAATCAATGAAGACACCTTATTAACCGCTGTGTGGGATGTTAGAAAAAACGCAATAAAAAAATTTAAAAGCTTAGTAGATTACAATGCTATCATTGCTGATTACAGGTGATAAGATTGACATTTAATGTTGAAGAGTTTAAAGAAATAGCTGACAAACTTCCAAATTTTGAAACTCTTCCATACGAAGGAAGATATAGAACTACGATAGGAAGATATTACTACTACACCTTTTTAAAAATAAGAGATATAATTTTAAAAATTGATGAAAGAGAAGAAATCCATGATTATTTTAAAACAGGAAAAGCTCATCTTTTGGTTAGAGTTTATTTATCAAAACTTGGAAATATTCTTAATTCAAATACCTTAAAAAATATTTCTTGGGATTTATATAATTTACATAATATTAGAAAATTGGCAGATTACAACACAGATATGTCAGTTAAATATAATAAAGTTAGAATTGCAAAGAGACTATCCTACAAAATCTTTGAAGCTCTTAACAATTTAGAATACGATGGAGTAGTTGGCTTTGAAAATATTTTAAAACATTTAAAGAAGATTGGAGAAAAAGAAGGTAATAAATATAAATACTTCCCAAGAGTTTAAAATTTTGGTGAAATAGAAGAGTATTTAATAACTAAGAACTCTCAATATCTATATCTTAAAAAATCTATTGAGGAGGAATTTAATTTATTATCTTTATTAAGGTGAAATTATGCCTACGACTTACGAATTAATCATAAAAGGAGATAGTTATGGATCAAAAGTTAGCAAAACATAGTATAATAATGATATTTTTCACTTTATCTGGAGCATTTTTTAACTATCTCTATCAACTTTTTATGGGGAGATTATTAACTCCTGAGGAATATGGGATTTTATTTTCTTTAATAAATATTTTTTATATTTTTAGTGTTATATCAGCAACAGTCCAAACTACAATGACAAAATACACATCCAAATTAAAGGCAAAAAATCAATTTAATAAACTCTCTTACTTTTGGAGATATGCATTAAAAAAATCCTTTATATTTGGGGTAATAACAACTATTTTATTTTTTATAATAACTCCTCTTTTATCAAACTATTTACATCTACCATCTCAATTACCAGCATTAATATTATTTTCATCTATATTATTTGCTTATGCACTACCAACAAATCAAGGCATATTAAGAGGACTTCAAAGATTTATTCCATTAGGGCTAACTCAAACACTATGGTCATTTTTGAAGTTCATATTAGGTATTTTATTGGTTTATTTAGGATTTAGCGTTAGCGGGGCATTGGCACCATTTTTAATTGCAAATATAGTTGTTTTTATAATCTCATTTTACTTCCTTAAAGATTTAATAAAAATAAAACCAGAACCATTTAAAATTCCAGATCTTTATAAATACTCAACTTTAACTCTATTATCTTTACTAACTTACACAACAAGTTATTCAATAGATACCATCTTAGCAAAACACTACCTAACAGATTTTTTAGCAGGAATTTATTCATCAGTATCTGTATTAGGAAAAATGATTCTTTTTGCTCCAGGGGGGATTGCAGTAGTTCTATTCCCAAAAGCATCAGAATTAAAAGAAAAAGGATTGAATCATTTCAATCTATTTATAAAGGCATTAATATTAACAATTATCCTAACGTTACCAATATTGTTGTTATTCAAATTCTTCCCTGAATTAACTATAAAAACTATCTTTGGAACAAAATATTTAAAGGCAATTCCATACTTAGCGAAATATGCATTGGCTATGTTCTTCTTTGCAATATCAGGATTGATTATGAACTATCTTCTCTCATTAGGAATTACAAGAGTATCTTATTTATTATCAATTACATTAATATTCGAAATTGTAGGAATCACATTTTTTAATCAAAATATAAGTCAAATAATAGATATCGTTTTAATAACCTCAATATTATCTATAATTGTTCAAATCCCATTTTTAAAAAGTATTAAAAATATTTTAACAAATTAACCCCTAAAATATAAATTCCCATAAATAATATTAAAAAATTTATAAATTTTCTAAGTTTATCTTGTGAAATATAAGAATTCATATGAGTTCCAACATAAACTCCAGGAATGGTTCCAAGAATTAGTGATAAAGCTAATTTGTAGTCAACATTTCCTAAACTTATATGGCTCAAAGCACTTAACGAAGTTAATAATACACCATAGAAAATACTTGTTCCTACAACTGATCTTGGAGAAAGTTTTGTGAAATTCGTTAATGCAAGAGTTATTAAAACTCCGCTACCAACTGATGTAAATTGTACTATCAAGCCTACTATAAATCCAATAAATACCAAAATAGAAGAATTAAAACCTATTTTTTTCACAAAACGTCCTTTCAAATTTATAATAGAAGTTATAATTAAAATCACACCTAATATTATTGTTAAAAAATAATTGATTTCACATCTATTAACCAATCTCAAAATTATAGAACCAATTATTATGGCTGGTAAACTTCCTAAAAATAATTTTATTGCTATATTATAATTTATATTTCTTCTTTTATTATGTAAAATAGTTCCCACAATCTTAGTTATAGCAGCATACAGTAAATCAGTCCCAACCGCTATTATTGGTTCTACTCCCAAAAATATTAATAAAGGGGTCATTAAAATGCCCCCACCAATTCCAGTTAAACCAACAAGATATCCTACAACAAATCCAATAAATATAAAGTATAATGACATAAAACTCACTTTTTAAATTTTAAAGATAGTTTAATTCCTTAGCCTTTTTAATAACTATTTCAACTTCCTCATCAACACTCATTTTGGAACTATCAACTTTAACTTCTGGATTATCTGGCTCTTCATAAACTCCATCATAGCCAGTTAATCCTTTTATTTCTCCTTTCAATGCCTTAGCATAAAGTCCCTTTGGATCTCTCTTAATTCTTACATTTAAAGGAGCATATACATAAACTTCCATAAATCTCCCAATTTCTTTTCTTGCATATTCCCTAACAGATTTGTAAGGAGAAATTAAAGAGACTATAGAAATTACTCCATTTCTTGATAACAATTTAGCCATGTAAATAACTACTTTATTGTGCATCTCTCTTGCCTCTTTACTAAACCCTAAATTTGGATATAAGGAATTTCTTATTTCATCTCCGTCTAAAATCTCAACTCTATGACCCATTTCTTTGAGTTTTTCCTTTAATGCCTTTGCTAATGTGGTTTTTCCCGCCCCACTCGGACCTGTAAGCCAGATTGTAAATCCTACATCAGATTTTTCCTTCATAGTATACTTCTCCCCCTTAGATTTTTTTCTATCCCAAAGATCTTTAAAACTGTAGGAGCAAAGTCATAAATAGTTGAGGTAATTTGCTTACTTTCATCCATTCCAGGTAAATAAATAGAAAATACTCCATACTCAGAATGAACCGCATCATCAGGCCCTGTATCATTCTCTAAAAGATATGGACTTTCATAACCTAATGTTCCAGCAGATCTCCAACTTAAATTATCTAAATACACCATCATATCTGGTTTATCTCCTTTTGTCATTGGATAAATATCTTCTGGATAAAAAACTTTAGTATCCCATTTTTCTCCATTTGGTCCCCTAATACTCTTAATAAGTTCTGCTACTTCCTCTCTGACTTTATGATAGTCTTCCATTTTTATTATGCCATTTGGTTCTCTTCCCTCAACATTGAGAAAGATTCTTGCGTAATAACCCCCCCAAGCCCATGCTATTGTTTTATTCCAATCAATATCCAAATTCTCAAATCTCAACTGTTTTCCAGATTTTAAAATCTCTGGATTTTTAATTTTTAGTAAACCTTCCTCAATCAACCATTGGTTTATTACAAATGCCCCTTTCATCGCCTTTATACCATGGTCGGATACAATAATAATAGCAGTTTCATCCAAATCTAAAAGTTTTAAAGTTTTTCCAATCTCTTTATCAAGGAGTTTGTAATAATCTGGAATAACATTTTTGTATGGGTTATTATCTCCAGGATATAAATGATGATTTTCATCAAAATATTTCCAAAATGCATGATGAACTCTATCCAAACCAATTTCAACAAATTGGAAATAGTCCCATTCTTTTTCTTGAATTAAATATCTAATAACTTCAAATCTTTTTTCTGTCATCTCCCAAAGTAATTCCTTTACTTCATCTCTATTATCTTTTCTAAAAACTACATCAAATATATACTCTCCAACGAGGTTTTCTATCTCACTTTTAAGAGATTTTGGATATGTGTAATCAACTGATGCATCAGGGGTTATAAAGCAAGAGACTAAATGCCCTTTAATAGGCTTTGGAGGATAACTTGGAGGAACTCCAACTAATATTGATTTTTTACCAACTTCTCCTAAATAATCCCACACTGCCTTTTCTTTAACCATCAAACTGTGAGCAATCCAGATATCATTATAAGTTCCTTTCTTTCTATGTCTAAATCCATAAAGTCCTAATTCCCCAGGAGTTTTACCAGTAGCCATTACCATCCAGGCAGGGATTGTAATTGCTGGGATACAACTTTTCATAGGCCCATAGATTGATTTTTCCAAAAGTTTTTTTATGTTTGGCAATTTATCTAATAACTTATCAAATAAAAGTTCTGGAGGTGCAGAATCCAAACCAATAACGAATACTTTTTTAACATTTTCCATTATATCACCTTAAATATGAATTTATAATTTTTAAAACTTCATTAATATCATCTTTTTCGCAAATACATCCTAAAACATCCTTTTTTCCTCCTACATTGTAATTTTTGTTTTTTAATGTTTGAATAAGTTCAGTCATATTGATTTTATTTATTAAATTAGATGAAATTCTGAAATATATCTGTGCCTTTCCATTAAAATCTTCATTTACTACTACTGCTCCATCATATCCCATTCTCCAAACAACTTTCCTTGCAACTTTTGAAATAATGTTGAATTTACTTTTAAATTCAATAAATGCGATTCTATTTTTAATTTCCATATTTGAAATTGCCTCTTCTATTGCATTATTGATTTTTTCAAGATTCTTGTTCCATTTTTCATACTCTAAAAGATCTTTTGGCTCTAAGTTTAAAATAACTTTCACAGCATTTTCAACCTCGTTTCTTTCCATTACAATATAATTTGAATCGATTAAATTTACCAACTTTAATGCTTCTTTTTTATTTATATTAGCAATATCAAGAAGTTTTTTAACTTTTGAAATACTAAATGCTTTTTCCCCAATATCTCCTATAGCCCCTAGTGTAGATAAATAGTTCCAAATGGAAAAATATTCAGAAACTACAAAAGATGCTGAGGGATAATCCTTTCCATCTAAAACAGGATTTATCTGTTTAACATTAGGATTTTTAATCTTTTTTTGTATATGATGATCAATAAATATTGTTTCCTTGGTAATATTTTCTACTTCTTGTGGAAGATTTAAATCCAAGACATATATTTTATTGTATTTTTCAATATACTTGTCAATTCTCTTATCAAATCTAAACTCTCCAATTGGAGGGGAGACATTCACAAAATCTTCCAAATTTAAGGCTTTAACTGTTAAAGCTGCTGAAGTTATTCCATCAGTGTCCCAATGATGAATTATCAGCATATTACTCCTCCACAAATGGATTTTCAAAACTCATTATTGTTTCATAAACCTCTTTTCTCATGAAGTATTCAGGAGGAACATCCCCATTAGCAATCATATTTCTTATTTTTGTTCCACTAAAATATTCTCTATCTTCCATAGGATGAGGGCAAATTCTTTCATTTACTATACCTTTACATTTTTTACAATAGAAGAATTCCTTAAAGAACATTGGCGTTATTCCCAAATCAGGGAAGTTTTTAAATATTTCTTGAGCTTCATAAGGTCCATAATAGTTTCCAACCCCTGCATGGTCTCTTCCAACAATAAAGTGCGTACATCCAAAATTCTTTCTCATTATTGCGTGATGAATAGCTTCTCTTGGCCCAGCATATCTCATCTCATATCTAACAGTTGCTAAAACTGCTGAATCCTTTGGATAGTAGTGCTTAAATAATGTTTCATAAGCTTTCAAAATAACTTCATCTTTATAATCTCCTTTCTTTTTCTTTCCTAAAACTGGATTTATAAATAACCCATCAACAAATGTTAATGCAGATTTTTGTAAATATTCATGCCCTAAATGAGGAACATTTCTTGTTTGAAATGCTACTATAGTTTCAAATTTTCTCTCTTTAAATAAAATTCTTGTTTCTATTGGTCTTAAAGTGTATTTTTCAAAAGGATTAGGCAATTCATTTAAAAGTTTAATCTCTCCTCCAACAAGATATTCATTCATATTATAAACTTTTGCTACACCAGGATGGTTTATATCAGTAGTTTTAAAGACTTTTTGAGCAAATTCTTTTTTGTCATAGTTGTAAATATCATCTACATTCATAACAGCTATTGGGATATTTTCATAATATAAAAGGATTTCATCTCCTACATCAAATTTTAAATCCTTTTCCTTTACATCTAAAACTATTGGAATGCTCCAAGGTAAGTCATTAGGTAATCTCATATCATCTAAAACTGATTGAAATTTATTTTCTACAAGAAAACCTTCAAGTGGGGAGTATATACCATGTGCAATATTTTCAATATCTATCGCAGTTCCTTCTCTAATATTTATTTTTTGATATTCATCTTTTTCTTCTAAAATTCTCTCTTTAATTTTCTCAGATAATAATTTCCTAACTAATCTACCACCATGTGGCTTTGAAACCATTATATCCACCTTAATTATATTTAATTAAGTTTAATTATTAAAAAAATAGATTTGTTAATCCAAATATCCTAATGCTCTTAATCTTTCTTTAACCTTTTCCTCTTCTTCCTCACTAAATACTTCTTCTTTTTCATCCTCTTCTAGACTTGCTAATACTTCCCTTAAAACATAGGTTACATAATCTGAGACAGATGTAAATCCAGTACCTTCAATTCTTTTTTTAATCTTTTCATAAAGTTGAATAGGTATTGAGACAGTTGTATATTTTCTTTCATCAGGCATCTTTTCACCTTAATTATATTTAATGATATTTAATTAAATTGTATTAGGTATATATATCTTACTCTATAAATATTTTACTGATTATTTATGAATTAAAATATTTATCTAACTACAAGAACCTTTTTAATAATAACCTCTCCATCGGAAACATAAACATCATAGATTCCATTACTTAAATTGACATCTATTGATTTTTTACAATCTCCGTAACATTTAAAGGAGAAATTTTTCTTAAATACGACTTTTGTTGTATTAAACTTACATATTTTTAAAGTGGCGTTAATTTTAGATAAATATGGAGAATAACTATATATCGTTATTTTAGAGTTATTGCATAAAACATTGTATATAACTGGTTTATGATATATAACCCTATAAATCTTTAAATCATCTGATTTAAATACAAGTTTTAAATCCTTAGAAGAGACATTTTCGTAATAGAGATGATAAAGAAAGGATTCATTAAATTTGACATTTTTATTCATATTAAATGACTGTAGCCAATACCACATCAACAAAGTCCTCTTATCAACAGCAACATAATTTGCTCTCAACTTTTTTAATCTCTCAATGCCAGTTGAATAGTTAGCACAGAACACATAAGCATCTTTATATGGATTACTACCAAAATTCGTTTGTGTATCTGTAAAAACAGTTTTTTCAGATATTGCGATAAACCAATTTGCTTGATCCCAGAATGTAAATATTGTCTTTCCATCCTTATTTTTCATCCACAAACTTGCTTTATACCAATCTTTTGAGATATATGGGGTGATTTTACTTACTTGATTTTCTGAACTAATTATAGGAACAGATATCAATATCAAAAATATAAATATACTAAATATAGTTTTTAATTTTAAGAATAATGTAGAATAATTTTTAAAATTTATTATTCTTTTTATAAGATTTTCTAAAAACTCTGAAAAAATCAATCCAATTGGAATTATATACCCTAAAGAGCTTACAAATATAAACCTAATTCCTTTGAGAAATAACATAATAGAAGAAACTAATAATGCAAATGCTAATAAATACTCAAATGTTATTGAATTTTTTATTAGATCCTTGATAAATTTAAAGATAAATACTAAAATCAAAAATATATAGACACTAAAACCTAATAACAAATCCCAATAACTGAAATAACTTTCTGTTACAATAATTCCTGGACCTTTACTGATCTTGCCAGTAAGTATTAAAGAAATTATCTTAGAAACTAAATCTATATCCAACATTCTTAAACCTACAATTAAAATAAGCCAAAACAATAGGAAAATCCCCAAATAAACATTTACATTTTTAATTTTTATATATTTTAAGTATATTATCTCAAATAAACAAATTCCAAGTAATATTAAAAATACTAATAAATGGTTTAGATAGTGATAAAAAAATATAATTTTCCAAATACCCACAAAGATAGACGAAAATATCATATAAATTATGAATCCTTTAATAAAACTATCTTTTTTGTAATAAATAACATAAACAAAATGAATAATTCCAATTATTACAGGAATATAGACCCATCCATTCCATACAAGGGAGCATAATACTGTAAAAACCGAGGAATAAAATATATATTTTAAATTTAACGAATTTAAATATCTTAAAAAATAATATACTGAAAACATTCCAAAGAATATCATCCAAAACTCTCCTCTATAATATCCAGCAAGACCACTTTTAACAATAATTGGAGATACTGCAAAAACAAAAGCCATAGTTATTCCCAAATATTTATTTTTTAATTCTTTTCCAATTAAATAAATTGGTATTACTGTTAAAGAACCAATAATTGAGGGAATAATCTGAACAAATCTTAACAATTTTATAGAATAAACTTTAGAAACCAGCCAATACAAAATTGCTGGAATCCAATAAAGGCCAGGAGGGTTTGGAGATATTCCATAAAAGGGATGATTCGATAAATTATTAAATGGAATATAATAGCCATTATTTACAATAAACTTAATCATTGCATAGTGATACCAGGGATCAGCAAGTAATAATAAATCATATTTAGCTGTTTGAATTCTAAGGAGAAATGCTACAATTACAATAAACAAAAGTAAAAGTTTAATTTTTACATTTTTTGAAATGATGTTTTTAAATCCATTAATATATTTCATGTTTATCATCCTCATTTTCTTTTATGTCTCTAACATATTCATAAAGTGCTCTTAATACTCCAACAACTAACAAAAAGTATGCATACTCTGCTATTTTATTTGCCAAATATTCGTTATTCTTTATTAAACATATTGCTGAAACTAACAAACAAAATATAGCTCCTAAAATAAAAATTCCTGATGGCTCTAAATCTTTTAATATTGATACATTAACAACTTTTTTAATTTTATTCCAATTTAATGCCAAATATACTAAAATAAATGATAAAATTGAAAGTAATACAGCAATATTTCCTATATTTCTAAAATAAATTATAGTAATCCACAGTGATGTTGTAGAGATAAATATTTTTGTAAATAATTTTGGAGATCTCCTAATTGAAGGTAGTAATAATAATATAGGAAGAGCAAATAACAATATAGCCTTTTGAAAATATTGAATATTATTGATTGCAAGTAAAATTAATACCAATATAAATGTAGAGAGGCAATAATAATTTAGAAAATTTTCCAACTTTTTAAAAGTATTAGTTAATAATAAGATATGTAATATTGAAGGTATAAAAATTAAAATTAATAGATATTTATAAACTCCTCCAACATCATTTATAATTGATACCCCAAGTATACCAAATAGAAATAAAACACATATTCTCAAAATTTTTATAAATTTCATAAATAATCACCTCTTTAATTTAGATTAAAAATAAATATCCGAAAGATATTTATATTTTAATAAAATTAAAAATATAATGAAATATATTTGTATATTTCGTTTATAAGGAGGTGAAGGAAATTGAAATCTAAAATTTCTATATTAATGTCGATGCTCATAGTATTTAGTGTAATTCCTCTTACATTTGCTACATCAGATGAAAATGTAGCTATAATAGTATCAACACCAGCAGATGCTGTTGTTGCAGCACCATATGCAAAGGCTATGGGTTATAAACTAATATATACTCCAACAGATGAGTTGTCAGATGAAGCTAAAAAAGAATTAGAAATCTATAATATTAAAAAAGTAATAATTGTCGGAGGTCCTGTTGCTGTTAGTAATAAAGTAGAGAATGAAATATCAAAATTAAATATTAAAACAGAAAGAGTTTGGGGAGAAACAAGAGTTGAAACTTCAATAAAACTGTTTGAAAGATGGGTTAAAGAAGATCCTAATGTTGCGAAAAATCTAGTAATTGCAGAAGGATTTAATGAAAAAATATATCCAGTTGCTGTAAGTTTTGATGCACCTGTATTATACTATGCTCCAAATAAAGAAAAAGAAGTAGTTGATGCATTAAAATCAGCAAATGTAAAAATTGATGACGCAGTAATTATTGGAACATCAGTTCCAAAAGTAATAGTAAATGACGTTTCAAAAATGAGTAAAACATTACTTGTTGATGTAGACAAAAATTCAGAAAATGTTATTAAATCATCAATTAGTATAGTCAAAAGATTAAATCCTGACATTATAAAAAAACCAGTTGCAATTGTAGTATTTGAAAACTCTAAAAATCCAATAATAAATGCAATACTTGAATTCACAAAAGGATATGTTGGAATTATAATACCTATTACAACAACAAATGAAAATATAGTTTCTGATATTGTAAGTAAAGTAATTTCAATTAATGTTAATATAATAGTATTAGGAGAATCTCCAACATTAATAAATAAAATAGTCAATGTTATTATTAAAATAGCAAAATCAGAAGAAGCAAAAGTATCTATATCAACAGCAACGGAAATGACATATAGTGTGTCTGGGGGTAGTTCTGGAGGTGGTTATTACATACCACCAACATCTACAACAACTACACAGACAACAACTGTAACATTAATAAATACATCATCATTAAACACAACAAATGAAAGTAATATAACAACAATTGTAAATATTACATTATATAATGCAACAATTAATGGAAGTAAAATAACATTAAATACAAGTGAAGGTATAATAACAGCAAATGTAAGTTACAATCCAGGAAACAAAACAGAAATAGCAAATGAGATTATAAAAAATGTAGGTAATGAAACAGTAAATATAGGTAGTAATGTAGTAAATGTAACAGAAATGGCTAACAACAACACTGTATATCCAGTAAATGCAACACTTAGCGGAGAAAATATAGAAGGATGGCTAATTGGTCTATGGAATAGTATTACTCAACTGTTTATTGGTATAATTCATGCAATCCTTGGAGAAAGTTCAGAATTAAATGAAGTAGTATATGGAAACTTGGCTGGAAACTACGGTAATATTGCAGGAAACTTAGCTGGTAATTATGTTGGAAACTTAGCAGGAAACTTAGCACCAGTAAATAGCCATTAAACTACTTTTTTATTTTTCTAATAAAAATAAAAAATAGTTTTATTCTAAATAAATTGCTGGCTTGTATGGAATTGCTACTCTCTTTTTGTTACCTTTATCTTCTCCATTGATAATAACTTCATCTACATTAAACTCTCTTTTTATAAATTCTTTGGCATTTTTTAGGATTTCTACTTCATTAATAATATCAGCATTAACTTTTAACAGTTGATTAACCAACTTTGGAATTTCTTTACCATACTTTCTGAACTTTGGATTTTTCATAATAATTGGCATTAATTCTTTAATTGTCTTTCCTTCATTTTCTTTAATTATTTTTAAGACATCATATTTCCATTCATCAGCAGTATATAGATAAATTCTTTTTGGTTGGACTTTTGTAACATTTATTATCTCCTTTATGTCATCAATTACTGATTTTAAATATTCCTCTCCTTTTTCTATACTGTCATCTATAAACTCCTCTTTAACTTCTGGCAATTTAGATAAAGAAACAAATCCTTCTTTTCCTAACATTTCCCACATTTCTTCACATAGATGTGGAGTAAATGGAGCCATTAATTTTATTATAACTTCTAAGAACTCCCTCAATACATTTATATTATTTCCTCCCCTTCTTCTATACCATTTTAAGTCATCTAACAGTTGATAGAGTAATATTCCCGCTTTTCTAAGTTCAAAGTTCTCCATATATTCATCGTATAACTTAACAGATCTATATAATCTACTTAATAACCATCTGTCAATGTAATTATATTCACATCCTTCTTCATCCTTTCTTTCAGCAATGTCTTTTGCAAATAAATACAATCTTTCTAAAACTTTTTTAGTATTTTCCAATTCTTTAAATTTAATATCAGCATCTTGTGGTAATTCAGCACAGGTTGTTATATAAAACCTTCCAACATCTGCCCCATACTTTTCAGCCACTTCTATCATTGGAACTAATGGCCCCTTTGACTTAGACAACTTTTGTCCTTCAATTGTAACATACCCATTGACTACAATGCCTCTTGGCCAATACTCTTCTGGAAAGATTGCTACATGATTAAATATATAAAATGTTAAATGATTAGGAATTAAATCCTTAGCAGAACATCTCCAATCAACTGGGTAATAATAAATAAACTCTTTCCTCATACCTTCAATAATATCCTTTGGAATTCCTGTATCTTTGGAAATTTTCTCAATATCTCCTTTACCTAAAAATACATAGTCAAACAACTCTAAGGTTAGTTGTTCTGGTTTTATGTTATATTCATTTATATATTTTGCAATTGTATAGTATGCAGGATATATAGTTGAATCTGACAAAGATTCAATAACCCAACCTTCCTCAAATGGAAACTTAGTTCCTAATCCTCTTCTTCTTACACATGCCTTATCTTTCATCCAGTCAATTTTTTCGTGGAATACTTGTCTTAAATGTTCAGGGATAAACTTCATTTTATCTACACATTTGTGAGCTAATTCCTTCCATTTTTTATCAGAGTATTTTATAAACCATTGTCCTTTAACCATCTTCACTATACAAGGAGTTCCACATCTACATATAACTTTTTCTTCACTAAATTCATACATAACCTCAGCAAGACCTTTATCTATTAAATCCTTTGTTAATTTATCTTTAATTTCTCTAACTGGAATGCCTTTATAATCTAAACAATTTTCATTTAAAACTCCCTTGTGGAACTCATCTTTATAAATTTTTTTAGTAGCCTCCTCTAACTTATCAACATCTTCTTGGCTTTTAATACCCATTTTTTCTACAATTTCCTTTGCAGGATACTTTCCATATCCGGGAACATCAATTAATGGTATTAAATCTATTTCATCAACTAATCCTAAATCTCTTAATGCTATATAATCATAAGGTGCATGTGCTGGAACACTCATAACGCAACCAGTTCCAATATTAGTTTTTACGAATTTAGCAGGTAGTATAGGAACTTCCTTACCAGTTACTGGATTTATAACCTTTTTGTTAATAAGTTGCTCTCCTTTAAACTCCTCAAGAATCTCTATTCTTCTATTTTGATGTTTTAATTTCTCAGCACATTCTTTTGACATTATCCAAATTCCATTATCAATTAATTCAACTCCCTCCTCTTTTTCTATCTCTAAATAAACTTTTGCCTTTACATATGTAGCAGAAGGATTAACCCAAACATTTGTAACTCCAAAAACAGTTTCTGGTCTTAAAGTAGCCATAGGCATTATGTAGCCATCCTCTGTTCTAAATTTAATTAATATATACTCTACCAAAGTGGCATTTTCTCCAACTAATATGTCGTGATCTTCAACAGGGTTATCACATCTTGGACAGTATCTAACAGGATGAGAACCTTTAACAATTAAACCTTTTTCTTTTAATTTGTGAAATTGCCATTCAATAAACTTATTGAAAACTTCATCATCCGTCTTAAAGTTTCTTCTCCAATCTAAACTGAATCCCATTCTTTTAAATGCTTCAGTTGCCTTTTTTGAGAAGTATTCAACAATTTTCTCTGGTGTTGTTAATTGTAAAAGTTCTTCTTCAGGAATTCCGTGTAAATTTGTATATGCCCAAATTGTTTTTTCATCTCTATTTTTTATTAACTCAGCCAAACCTAATATTGGAGTTCCAGTTACATGATAACCAAAAGTCCATAAAACATTTCTATTTTTCATTCTTTGGAATCTTGCAACAACTTCAGGAATTGTAAATGTTCTTAAATGCCCAGCGTGTAATACACCATTTAAGTAGGGAAATGCCGCAGTTATAAAGAACTTCTCCCTATCATCAGGATCTGCCTCAAAAATCTTTGCCTCTTCCCATTTTTTTTGCCATTTTTTTTCTATTTCTTTAAAGTCAATCATATCAATCACATCCTTTTATTCTGTTAGATTTAATTTTTTTATACAGTTTATAAGAGTTTCTATCAATTTATTTCCAGATTCTATAACCTCCTTAGACATAGGACAAAAATCTATAATCTTAGGCTGGATTCCTATAATTATTACATCAAAATTTACAAAATTCTTTAAATATTTAATTATAAATGATATAGGTAATGTGTGAGTTGATAAACTGTAATTTATTATTTCATCTTCTTTTATAATTTTAACTTTGCCAGGAGGTTCATTCATCAAAGCACAGTCAATAATTATGAGATGAGTAGGCTTTACCTCTTTCAAAATATCAGTATAAAAATCAGGGACAGTTCCAGCATTTATTAAATATAGATTTTTTATTTTTAAAATTTCATTATTTAAATTATTATTTTCAATAAAGTAATTCATTAATTTTTTGATCACATATACTCCTATACCATCGTCCCCTTTTAATCCATTTCCTAAACCCATAATTACTAATTTTTTACAACCTTTTAAAAGTTCTAATAAATTGTTCATAATAATCTCCTTAATTACATTAGTTTTTTCTTAATAATAAACCCAATTATTAAGGCAATTATTGGAGCCACAACCCACCAAAAAATAATTTTTTTAAATACACTCCACTTTATTGTTTTTATTCCTTTGGTTAATCCAACCCCTAAAATACCTCCAACTATTGCATGAGTTGTTGAAACAGGCATTCCCAATGCAGTAAATATAATTACAGCCAAACCTCCAGATAGTTGGGCTATAAATGCAGATGTTACACTCAAATTGGTAATCATAGCAAATGTTTCTGAAATTTTGTTTCCATATAAATAAGCTCCTAAGCACAAAAAAACTGCTCCAATAAGATAAATTGTTTGAGATGTCGTAAAAGTTCCTAAAATTGTTGGTAAATCGTTACTTCCCAAGTTAAATGCTACAATTCCAGCACTTAGCAATAATAAAGTTCTAATTATAGATAATTTTTTAAAAATTGGAATTTTTATTTTTTCATAAGTTAAATAAAATACATAGGCGATAATTATAGCAATAATTGGAGAAAAAATCCAACTCAATAGAATTTCAAAAAACACTTTTAAATTTGAAGAACTAAAATTTAAGCCAATTAATGAGCATACTATAATAGTGTGTAATGAAATAGGCACTTTTTTGTATGTTGATATTGTCATAACTAAGGATGATATTAATAAAGAAATTAAAGCATTTGAGGAAATACTATTTACAGTATTACCAACATTTTTAGCAAAAATAGATCCAATTATAACGCTAACACTAAACAAAATTAATAAACCTTTATAAGATGCCGCTTTTGAAGCATATGCTGTGCCAATAGCATTTCCAACATTGTTAGCACCTAAGATAAACAATAAGTAAAAACTTACAATTAAATTTAAAATTTGAGAATTTATAATATCACCTTATTTAATATGGAAATACATTATCTGTAATTCATCTGCAACATCCTCTATGTAGTCGCTAATATCCACTATGTTATCAATAAAATCACATAGTATCTTCCCATCCCAAAAAGATCTGATTTCTAAATTAATTAAATATTTGTAAATTTTATTTTGATAGATGTCGTCAATAAATTTCTCTTTATCTTTAATTTCTTTAATTATTGTATCCAAGTCTCCTCCATTTTCAATAACATCTAAAATCCTTTCTAAGTGTTTAAACATTTCAACAGTAATTATTAGAACGAGGTTTATTTCCTCTTTTAAATAACTATCTAATTTATATTTTAATAACTCATAAAGCATAGATGCATGCTTTAAACTGTCTAAGGTTTCATCCAATAGTTCTGCAGATCTTGATAATTCTCCTTTCATATTTGGTAAAAATGCATTTTCTAAATTTATTCTTATATTTTTGGTTATTTCATCCCCTTTTTCTTCTATTTTTATAATTTCTTTTAATAGTTTTTCATCCTTAGAGTGCATATACTCCTTCAAAAGATTAATACTATTCAAAGCCATTTTAATAAGTAGTCTCATATTGTTTATTACATTTTTTTCTTTATCTCTTTTAAATAAAAAAATAGACATAACAATCACGCAATAAAATAATTATTCATTTTTATTTTTAGTTGCTATCTCTACTTTATCTTCGTCAATGACAACTACAGCACATGCTACTGGATGCTCAAACTCTTTGTAGTTTAAAATATACTCTGCTATCTCTTCAGCAGTATTTCCTTTAATCTCTATAACTTGATTTTCATCTATTTTGCAGGAGTTATATACTCCTAAATAATAACCCTTTCCTTCTTTTAATTCAACCTTTTTAACTCTAATTTCTTCATGAGTCACATATCCCATATAACATTCATTTTTATCTAATATTGCCGCTATCCTTGGAGTTTTGTAATCATCTTTCTCATAGTCCATAACAGATAATACATAAGTTAAAGCATCTCTTTTACCAAAATGTAATTTCTCACATATAAAATCAGTATGGGAACCATTAGTGACTACAACAGTATTATTAACTACTTTTATGCAGTTATAGGTTATATAAGGATTTTTAAAAATTTCATTTAAGTCCTTTGGAATTATTGCCACTGTATTATCGTTTATTTTTTTAGCCACCCTATTTGGAAAACTTCTACTTGAAACTCTATAAGCGGCAAAGGGTTTCCTATCCTTTGTTTTACCAACCACTAAAAACCTTCCTATATACATTTTTAAACCTCCTTATATTATTGGATTATTAATTTTTATTTTAAAGTTAAATTTAAATATTTCACTCTATCACTATTGCATCAATCGGACAGTATTTTACACATATACCACAATTTACACATTTATCTTTATTCACAATCGCCTCTCCATATGTTTTTATAGCCTTTTTTGGACAAAATACAACACAGTTTCCACATCCAACACATTTATTTAATATTTCCATTCTAATCCCAAAGATATATTATTCAATTGGAATTATTTTAACTTTAATATTATCATCAATATTTAATTTCATAATTGACTTTATAGGACACCTTGGAACTGTTGGAGAGCCGGGATTTAGTAATAAAATATCTCCACAGTCATCTATAAATGGTGTATGTGTATGTCCTGAGATTAATATATCTACCCCCATCTCCTTACCTAATAATCTTAATTTTAGTTTATCTCCTCTTGGATAAATAACATCTCCATGAATAACCCCTATTTTAAACTTATTTATATTTAAAATTTGTTGTTTTGGAAGATTAAGATAATCCATATTTCCTCTAACAGCAATAACTTCTGCTAAATCACTCAATAAATCTAAAACTTCTTTATCTGTAACATCTCCACAGTGTATAATTAAATCAACATTAGAAAATTCATCAAAAACAGTTTTTGGCAATTCATATGCTCTATCGTAAATATGAGTGTCAGAGATTATACCAATAAGCATTATTTTCCCTCATATTTAAGTTTCTATTAATTAGAATATTCAGAAAATAAAATTTAAGATATATAAAAAATAGTGGTGTGCATGGCTTCCCTGGGGTGGGTATGCCTTCCAGCCCCCTCCTACCCACAGGCCTCTTCTCAACCCCGTTTACCCCGTGAGCGCCGACGTCCTGCCTACCGTTGCTCCCTTCCGGGCCTGGCGGGGTTCGGCAGGTAAAGGGGGTTACACCTTCCTTACAGAAGGTGCTCCCCCACCGCCGAGCCCCACGGGACGAGGCATCATCGAGAGACCTGTGGAGAGAGGACTGGAAGGCATACCGCCCCCAGGTTTTCGGCCCCCGCATGAGGACGATTTCGGGTTACAGGGGACGCCCAACCCCCCGGCCTAGCCATGCACACCAACTTTATATTATAGTATATACGGGTTTATATAGTTTGTGGTTATTTTGTAGATTTAAAATTAATTTTTAATAAATTATATTAAACATTATATACTATGTAAAAATTGGAATTAAATAGTTAAGTATAAAGTAAGTGATACTATGCCAAAGATGGTTTTACTACCAAAAATGACGATGGCTTTGGGTGGATATATTAGAGAAACTACTTTTCCTTATGATGATGAAGATATAAAGCCATTTCCATATAGAAATGTTATTGTAGGAAATCCAACAGATGAACCTATAAAAATAGAAGTTCCAGCCTATGATGAATGTTGGATTGAGAGGCATAGAAAGTTAGGATTAATTGTAGTTCCTGTTACAGAAGATGATGATTTTGTGGGTTTATTCAAATTAGTTAAAGAGAAAGTAAAAAATCCAAATAATACTAAAAGGGAATAAAATGATAAAGGGCATATTATTTGATTTAGACGATACTCTATATAACTCTTCAGAGTTCGTAAAAATTGCCAGGAGAGAGGCTGTTAAGTCAATGATAGATGCTGGCTTAAATGTTAGTTTTGAAGAAGCAATGGATATATTAAACAAAATTATTGAAGATAAGGGTTCAAACTATGGAAAGCACTTTGACGATTTAGTTAAGTCAATATTAGGAAGATATGACCCAAAAATAATAACTACTGGAATTATAACTTACCACAATGTTAAAGTGGCATTATTAAGACCATATCCTCATGCAATAAAAACCTTAATAGAGCTTAAATCTATGGGTTTGAAGTTAGGGGTTATAACAGATGGACTAACAATAAAGCAGTGGGAAAAACTTATTAGATTAGGAATTCACATGTTTTTTGATGATGTCGTTACATCAGAAGAATTTGGCTTAGGAAAACCTCACTTAGAGTTTTTTAAATATGGTTTAAATAGAATGGGTTTAAAGCCCGAAGAAACTATATATGTTGGAGATAGGGTTGATAAAGATATAAAACCAGCAAAAGAGTTAGGGATGATAACAGTTAGAATATTAAAAGGAAAATATAAGAATATGAAAGATAATTATAGTGATTATAAAATAAATTCAATTCAAGAACTTATAGATATTGTTAAAAAATTAAAATATCAAAAGGGATAACAATGTTTAAGGAGTTTAAATCTTTATTATCGTTTTTTACACGATTTCCTATCTATGTTGAAGATTTTGATTTTGACAGAGTTGCAAGTTACTTTTATTTAATAGTTTTTATTGGATATATTTTTGGAATTTTTAGTTTGTTAATTGGCTACATTTTTAATTTTTTCTTACCTAATCTTTTAACGGCTATTTTAATTTTGTTTTTTGTAGAATATTTAAATGGATTCCATCACTTAGATGGCTTAATTGATTTTGGAGACGGATATATGGCTGTTGGAGATAAAAAAAAGAAGTTAATGGCTATGAAAGATAGATATATAGGATGTGGAGGTGTAGTTTTTGCAATATTTATCAATTTGATTGCAATATTTTCTATATCTTACATTTTAGAGATAAATATATTATACTTACTTGTTGTAGAGGTTTGTGCAAAATTGGGAATGCTTAGTTGTTCAACTTTTGGAAATCCATTAATTGAAGGTACTGGAAGATACTTCGTTAAAAAAAGTGATGAAAAATTTTTAACAGTTGGGATTATTTTATCATTACCATTAATAATTCTATTTGATGGTATTTATAGAAAAGTTGTTATAATTGCTATAATATCCTCAATAATTACTGGTCTGTGTATGGCTAAAATTGCTAAAAATCATTTTGGTGGAGTAAATGGAGATATATTAGGAGCATCAAATGAAATAACAAGGGTAGTTGTATTATTGACAATAATAGCTTCAATCAAAGTCTATTTATTATTGCTCTCTCATTTTATTCAATAAATAATAAAAATTATATAAATTATATAAATGTTATAAAAACTAATTATTGTTAAAAATTGGGAAATTATGAGGTGGTTTTAATGGTTAATGTTTTAATAAACGGTTATGGGTCAATTGGTAAAAGAGTGGCAGATGCTGTTTCAATCCAAGATGATATGAAGGTTGTAGGAGTTACTAAAACCAAACCTGATTTTGAAGCAAGGTTGGCTGTTGAGAAAGGTTATAAATTATTTGTAGCAATTCCAGATAAAGAGAGAGTTAAATTATTTGAAGATGCTGGAATCCCTGTAGAAGGAACAATATTAGATATTATAGAAGATGTTGATATTGTCGTTGATGGTGCCCCAAAAAAGATAGGAAAGCAGAATTTAGAAAATATTTACAAGCCACACAAAGTTAAGGCTATACTACAAGGAGGAGAAAAGGCTAAGGATGTTGAAGATAATTTTAACGCTCTTTGGAGTTATGACAGATGTTATGGAAAAGATTATGTAAGGGTTGTCTCTTGTAACACAACTGGTTTATGTAGAATATTATATGCTATAAATTCAGTTGCAGACATTAAAAAGGCGAGAGTAGTATTAGTTAGAAGAGCGGCAGATCCAAATGATGATAAAAGAGGACCAATTAATGCCATAGTTCCTAATCCTGTAACTGTCCCTTCCCATCATGGTCCTGATGTAGTTTCAGTAGTTCCTGAATTTGAGGGGAAGATAGTAACATCAGCAGTTATTGTTCCTACAACTTTGATGCATCAGCATACATTGATGGTTGAAGTTGAAAACAATGTTAGTAGAGATGATATTTTAGAATCTATTGAGAAAACTCCAAGAATTATAACTGTTAAATATGAAGATGGATTTACATCAACCGCACAAATAATAGAATATGGAAGAGATTTAGGTAGATTGAGATATGATATAAATGAATTAGTTGTTTGGGAAGAAAGTGTTAATGTTGTAGATAATGAGATATTTTTAATGCAAGCAGTTCATCAAGAGAGTATAGTTATTCCAGAGAATATTGACTGTATAAGATCTATGCTTCAATTAGAAGAAGATAAATTTAAATCAATTGAAAAAACTAATAAGGCTATGGGAATCAAATAAAATTAATTTTTTTATTTTTAAAATGTTAATTGTATATTTTGAATATTTGAATTAATAAAACTACAAAAAATTTTAATATTAATAAAATAAATTTTAATTTGGATTATAATGAATATTTTTCATATTTTTAACCAAAAATTTTATATATAATAATACTAATTTAGGATATAATATTAAAAGGTGGTACTATGGATGACATTGATAAGAAGGCTATAAATTTATTAATTAACGCCACCTTAATGAGTGAAAATGAAATAGAAAAAACTTTAAAAATACTAAGGAACTTAGCAAGGGTCAAAAAAAGAAAAGAAAAAAGATTAAAGTCAATAAGAGAAGTATTAGATTATTGGGCTTGTCAAGCTTATAAATACTCTATGAGAGCTTAATTTTTATATCCATACTTTTCCATAAGTCTTTTTAGACTTCTCTTAAAAATACCTTTTGCAGCATTTTCTCCAATTATTCTTTTAAGTTCTTCCATAATCTTTTCTACAAGTGATTGAGCAGCTATTAACTTTATTGGTTTTACTTCTACATTTTCAACTTCATTTTTTAATTCATTATAAAAGATAGGTAATAATTCTAATGCTGCATCTAACTCTTTCTGATTGTTTTCCAATTTCATTGAATATGCACTTTGTACTAACAATTCAGGATTTAATGCTTTTATTAACCCTTTTATACCTGAGGTTTCAACAATTGATGCCATTGTTTGTAAAGTCATAAATACCTGCTTTTCAATCATTTTTTTAGGAGCTTTAATAACTCTTGTACCTATACTATAATAATCTAAAATACCAGCCAATGCAATAGCAGTAACCAACACACCCATATCAGCGACTACTGGAACTACATCTGCAGGAGCTACATAAGGTTTTTTATTAAC
>NZ_JACCLX010000032.1 GCF_024490875.1 Methanocaldococcus sp. | reverse complement strand
ATAAAATCTTCCAAAAATCTCAATAATTTAATAAAATTAAATACTCAAATTAATCAAAATAGAAGATCCTCCGAAATTTGATAAAAATCCTTAAAATTAAAAAATAACTAATTAAAATCCTCTAAATCAAAAAATAAAAATTTTTAGCGAGAGAAAGTGATGATAAATAAAAAATAAAGACTAACTTATAGAAGGTATACCAATAGGAGGCAGAGCCCTTATGGAGCAATAGAGGGTTTCTCTCTATGCGGTGTATATCAATAGAGCAGAGCCTAATATGGTAATAAAATTTTTAGCGCAAGATATATAAATTTACATAAGATTAAAAAATTTATTTCTAACAAAGATATTAGGTGATATTATGATTGTTATCTTAGACAACGGTGGGCAGTATGTTCATAGAATATATAGGAGTTTAAAGTACATAGGAATTCCTTCGAAAATAATTCCAAATACAACGCCATTAGAAGAGATTGAACAAAATAAAGAGATAAAAGGGATTATATTGAGTGGAGGGCCAGATATTGAAAAGGCAAAGAACTGTATTGATATAGCGTTAAATGCAAAACTTCCAATATTAGGAATCTGTTTAGGACATCAAATTATTGCTAAGGCATATGGTGGAGAAATAGGAAGAGCTGAGGCTGAAGAATACGCCTTAACTAAAATTTATGTTGATAAAGAAAACGATTTATTTAAAAATATTCCAAAGGAGTTTAATGCTTGGGCTTCTCATAAGGATGAAGTTAAAAAAATCCCAAAGGATTTTGAAATTTTGGCACATTCTGATATATGCAAAGTTGAGGCTATGAAGCATAAATCAAAACCAATTTACGGAGTTCAATTTCATCCAGAGGTTTCACATACTGAATACGGAAGTGAAATTTTAAAAAACTTTTGTAGAGTTTGTGGAATTCTCCCAATAAAATAGATAATTAGAAAGTTTAATTTTGTAGAGGGAAATTATGGAAAAAAAAGTTATAATAGTTGGAGCAGGTCCAGGAGATCCCGAGTTGATAACAGTTAAAGGTAAAAAGGCCATAGAAGAGGCAGATGTTATTATCTATGCTGGCTCATTAGTTAATAAAGAACTTTTAAAATATAATAAAAAAAACGCTGAAATATATAATAGTGCAAATATGGATTTGGAGAATATTATTAATGTAATGGTTAAAGCAGTTGAACAAGGAAAAAAAGTTGTTAGAGTGCATACAGGAGATCCTTCTATTTATGGAGCTATAAAGGAGCAGATTGATGAACTATCAAAATATGGGATAGATGTTGAAATAATTCCAGGGGTTAGTTCCTTATTTGCAGCAACTGCATCATTAAAAGTAGAATTAACACTTCCAGAAGTCTCTCAAACTGTAATTATTACAAGACCAGAAGGAAGAACTCCAATGCCAGAAAAAGAAAAGTTGAGAGATTTAGCTAAACATCAATCAACGATGGCTATTTTTTTAGGAATCTCAATGATTGATAAAGTTGTTAAAGAGTTAATTGAGGGTGGTTATAAAGAAGATACTCCTGTAGCAGTAGTTTATCACGCATCGTGGGAGGATGAAAAGATTATTAGAGGAACTTTAAAAGATATTGCTGAAAAGGTAAAAAAAGAGGGGATTAAAAAAACTGCTTTAATAATCGTTGGAGAAGTTTTAAATCCTAAATATTATGCTTATTCAAAACTCTACGATAAAGAATTTGAGCATGGTTATAGAAAGAAAAAATAATTTATTAATATTATTTTTGATATTTGTTTTTAAACTCTTCAATTTTTTCTAACAATATTTTTAAATCAGTTTTTTTAGTAATATCAGTTTCTTTTTCCAAGAGTTCTTTAACTTTTTTTTCAAGATCTTCTAAACTATCACTACTTTCAATTAACTTTTTAATGAACTCTACATTTTCAATATAAGGTAGAGCATCATAAATCAACGATAATTTAAAATCAATCTCTTCTTTTAGGCTCATATCTATCCCTTATGGCCATCTCTCTAACTAAGTATGTTATCTGTCTTTCTAATTGATCAATTTTAGCATAAATTCTATAAATTAGGTAAAATAAAACTACTATAGAAATATAGATAATAGCATCAACTCCTCTCCCTACTCCTAAAATCTCTGCAATATACTTAAAAAACTCTGGATATATTAACAATATAATAACAAAACTCCAAACGAAAATCCAGAATAATCCTTCATTTATATTAATATTTCTCCTTTTTAGTTGCAATATAACTCTCGATAAAGCGAACAATGCAAATAATATTCCAACTATTTGAATTAATTCCATATTACTTTTCCTCCAAAATATTTATTTATAATTCTTTAATTATTTAAGTTATTGTTAAACCTTCTATATATAATATTAGGGATAAACATGAGGCACTTAATCTCAATGAGAGATATAGGTAAAAAAGAAATCTTAGAAATTTTAGATGAAGCAGAGAAAATGGAAGAGTTATTAAAGAAAAAAACTCCTTTAAAACTTTTAGAAGGGAAGATATTAGCAACCGTTTTTTATGAGCCATCAACAAGAACAAGGTTAAGTTTTGAAACTTCTATGAAAAGATTAGGAGGAGAAGTTATAACAATGACTGATTTAAAAAGTTCTTCTGTTGCCAAGGGAGAAAGTCTTATAGATACTATTAGAGTTATAAGTAGTTATGCAGATATTATTGTTTTGAGGCATCCAAGTGAAGGAGCGGCAAGATTGGCAAGTGAGTATTCAGAAGTTCCAATTATAAACGCTGGAGATGGGAGTAATCAGCATCCTACACAGACGCTTTTAGATTTATACACAATAATGAGAGAGATTGGAAAAATAGATGGGATAAAAATAGCCTTTGTTGGAGATTTAAAGTATGGTAGGACTGTTCATTCATTAGTTTATGCTTTATCTTTATTTAAAAATGTTGAGATGTATTTCATCTCCCCAAAAGAGTTAAAGATGCCAAAAGATATAATTGAAGATTTGAAATCCAAAAATATAAAATTTTATGAAAAAGAAAATATTGAAGATATTGATGATAGTATAGATGTTTTATATGTAACAAGAATCCAAAAAGAGAGATTTCCTGATCCTAATGAATATGAAAAAGTTAAAGGTAGTTATAGAATTACAAAAGAATTTGTTGAAGGTAAAAAATTTATAATTATGCATCCATTACCAAGAGTTGATGAAATTGATTATGAAGTAGATAATCTACCACAGGCAAAGTATTTTAAACAGAGTTTCTATGGAATTCCAGTAAGAATGGCTATTTTGAAGAAATTAATAGAATATTAAAATAAAACAAATCTCTTCAAATCAATTGCATTATAGGGGCATATCTCATGACAACAATAGCAGTTTATGCATTTTTTTCTATCTATTTTCAAATTAACTATTGCATTAGCTGGACAAACCTTTTCACAAATTCCACACTTTTTACAGTATTTTTTATTTATCTTTGGTTTTGGAGTCATAAGATTGAAAATTATTTTAATTATTTGAGGGGGCAATATAGAATTTAATAAAACTGTATCTGGTTTTTTGAATTTGATGGGTTTTATTTCATTGAGAGATTTTTTCTCATTTTTGTCTGCATCTATTACTTCAAAATCAACTTTAAGCAATCTATTTGTTAAAATCTCATCCATCTTATAACCAATATAATAGGAAGCAAATAAATCAACTGCAACAGGATTTGTAGAGCTTATAACTATCTTTGAATGCTTTGGTTTTCCATTACTTGGGCCGTTTCCTTCCATTCCCCAAATTCCGTCCATTATAGTTATAATTTCTTTATCCTTAGTTATAAATTTATAAAGTTCTACTAACAACTTTGCAAAATCTTCCTCCTTTGGAAAATGTCCATGAAGTTTTGGCTTTAAACCTCCTGGAATACAGCCGTATAAATTTTTAACAGATCCAGTAAATTTCATTAAAACATGAGTTTTTAATTTTGGGAGATTTATTATTAAATCACTATCAATAACGGTTTTTGGAATAGGGATTTCTTTATTAAGAATTTTTGTTTTTACATATTTATCTTTCTCAAAAGAAATATAGTTTATTCCATATTTTATACAAACATCTTCAATTCCAGAAACTCTAAAAGATTTTCTTGTTGAATATCCAGATGACTCTCCAACAACAATTTCTCCGTTAAAATTATTCTGCAAGTATTTTATAATCCACTCTAAGAATTTTGGATGAGTTGTAACACATCTTTCAGGAGGATAAGGTCCAAGAATATTGGGCTTTATTAATATTTTATCAAAATTATTAAGGTTGTAAGATTTAAATGTTAAATTTAGGATGTTATTATCTAATGAATCATAATCATCCCTTATTACATAATAAACTTTTTCCATTTTATCCCTCATTAAAATTATCTAATTATTAATTAGGTGGTCCTATGTTTTATGTTGATGCTCACTGTCATATAGAGGACAAAAATTTTAATAAAAATAGAGACGAAATTATTGAGAGATCTAAAAAAGAGAATGTTAAAATAGTAACAAGTGGTGCAAGTTTAGGAGGATGTTTAAGAGCATTAAAATTTAAGAAAAAATATGATATTTATTTAACACTTGGATATCATCCTTCAAGGGTTAAGGCAGATAACAAAACAATAGATAAAGTTTATAATTTAATTAGAGATAATGAGAATGAGATTTTAGCTGTTGGAGAGATTGGGATGGATATTAAAGATGAAAACTATGAAAGGCAAGAAGAAATATTTAAAAAATTTTTATCTTTGGCAATTGAGTTAGATAAACCAATTGTAGTTCATGCAAGAGGTTTTGAGAGAAAGATATTTGATATAGCTAAAGATAAAGTTGATATTATGTTTCACTGTTACAGTGGAGATTTAGAAACTGCAAAAAATATATGTAGAGAGGGTAATTTAATTTCAATATCTACTTTATTATGTTTTTCAGAGTTTCATAAAAAACTTGTAGAAAATTTAGACATTGATTACTTAATAACAGAAACTGACAGCCCTTATTTATCTCCAATTAAAGGAAAGAAAAATGAGCCAAAAAATGTTAAATTGGTTGTTGAAGAAATAGCTAAAATTAAAGAGATGGATGTTGAAGAAGTAAAAAAAGTTATTTATAAAAATGCATGTAAGTTTTTTAAGAGGAGGTTATAATGTTTTACTTAAAACCTATTGGAGTCGTAAAGCAGAATGAAAATTATACTATTTTAGAGATATTTGATGAATATATTGATGGATTAGATGGTTTAAAAGAAGGAGATTATATTATTATTCTCCTGTGGTTTCACAAAAATGATGATGAAGAAAAAAGAAAAATTTTAAAGGTTCATCCAAAAAAGAATTTAAAAAATCCATTAAAGGGTGTTTTTGCCACTCGCTCTCCGTATAGACCTAATCCTATTGGAAAATACACAGTAAAAATCCACAAAATTAATAAAAATAAAATTATTATTGATAAAATTGATGCTTATGACAAAACACCAATAATTGACATAAAAATATTTTCAAAAGAGTTGGACTGTCCAAAATAATTATTTTCTATCTCCATAATATATCTTTAATGCCTCTTCTAAACTTTTACCTTCAATAGTTATTGCATATATAGCATTGCACATCCTTACTGCCTGATCTAATGGTTTTTGATGTATATTCCTTCCAGTAGCATTTCCTCTTGCTCCACTAATATTTATTTGCTCCCAAATTCTTTTTAAAAATATTTCTGGATCTACACTCTTTCCTCCTGCACATAAAACTCCTGTTCTTCCAGCGGCTAATACTGCCTCTTTAAATCTTTCAGCGGCATTGTCGCAGTTAGGATAATTAACTTTCACGAAATCTGCTCCTAAGCAACATGCAATTCCAGCAGCTCCAGCAATTAAATGAGGGTCTTTTTCATTTTCAACAT
Source organism: Methanocaldococcus sp. (assembly GCF_024490875.1). Taxonomy (NCBI): domain Archaea; kingdom Methanobacteriati; phylum Methanobacteriota; class Methanococci; order Methanococcales; family Methanocaldococcaceae; genus Methanocaldococcus; species Methanocaldococcus sp. The sequence continues at coordinate 4,021 of NZ_JACCLX010000032.1, read as the reverse complement.
TTTTACCCCTTGGATAACTCCAAATTATGGCAATTAATCCATGCCTATGAGCCTCTAATATAACTTTGGATGCTTCCTCAAACATAATATGCTCATATTCACTTCCTGGGTAGATAGTGTAGCCAACTCCCAAAATATTTAATCCAGAGTTTTCTTTAAAATTGACAACATCTCTAACAGTTACTAATGCCTTACTTATAGGATCTCTACTTTTAACAAGATGCGTTTTAGAATTAATCTTTACAATGTATGGAACTTTTTTATAATCCATTCCGTATCTTGCAATTAATCCAAGTTGAGTGGCAAATGCACAAATTTTTCCTTTACTCGCTATATTAAACAGATGCTCCGGAGATGCATCTTCCTTAGCAATCCCCTCCCCAAAGAAATCATCATTCATATGCTCAATTTTTTGATCTCCTGCAAATATCATAACATTTCCTGTCTTTTTAGTTAATTCTAAATAATTACTAATATATTCTTTTTTAACACTTTCTGGAACAGTTAATGGAACCTTTATATCTTTCTTTCTAAGTTTCTTTACCATAAAAACCCCCTAATTTAATTGAAATATTACGCTGAAATGTATATATAACAATAAAATATATTATAATTAATAATATTAATAAGTATCTATGTGGGATATTATGGAGATATTTAACATTTTAAAGGAGAAAATAAAAGAAAAAGATGTTATAACTCCAAAGGAAATGGCTATTATTGATGACAATGCAGAGTATTTAGGAGTTCAAAAGATACTGTTAATGGAAAATGCTGGAAAGGTAGTATATGATAAAATTAAAAATATTGAGGCAGAGGAATACATTTTTTTATGTGGAACTGGAAATAACGGTGGAGATGGCTTTGTTGCGGCGAGGCATTTAGGAAGAGGAACTGTTATATTAATTGGAAAAGAATCAGAGATAAAAACTTATGAGGCAAGAGAGAACTTTAAAATTTTAAAAAATTTGGCAGAGTTTGGAAATATAAAAATTATGGAAATTAGAGGATTTGATGATATTGAGGATATTTTTGAAAGTTTAAAGGAGAAAAAGGCAGTTATTGTAGATGCTATGATAGGAACAGGAATTAAAGGAGAGTTGAGAGAGCCATATAAGACAATAGTTAATAAAATAAACGAATTGAAGAAAATAAATAAAGATATTTTTGTTGTGAGCGTTGATGTAGAAACTGGAAACTTAAAGAGTGATTTAACTATAACATTCCATAAGAGAAAAACGATAAATAAAGGAAATGTAATTGTAGAAAAAATAGGAATACCAAAAGAGGCAGAGTATATAGTTGGATGGGGTGACTTAAAAGCATTAAAAAAGAGAGATAAAAATAGCCACAAAGGACAGAATGGGAAAGTATTAATTATAGGAGGTAGTAAAGATTTCTTTGGGGCTCCAATATTATCTGGATTGGCGGCATTAAAAGTTGTTGATTTGGTAGGGATTCTTTCTGTTAATTGTGTAATAGACAAATTAAATCATCCAGAGTTTATTATGTATAAGGTTGAAGATAACTATTTAATTGCTCAACACGTTGATTATGCTTTAAATATCGCTAAAAAGTATGATGTTGTTGTTTTAGGAAGTGGTTTATCTAATAACAATAAAACAAAGTCATTTGTAAATGAATTTTTATCAAAATATGATAAGAAAGTAGTGATTGATGCTGATGCAATTAAAGTTATTGATTATGATAATATTGAATTCTCTGAAAATTACATATTCACCCCCCATAAAAAAGAATTTGAATATATGAAAATAGACTTAAATAATATAGAGGAAGTAAAATCAACGATTGTATTAAAAGGAAAGTATGACATAATATTTAATTCAGATAATTTAAAAATAAATAAGACAGGAAATGCAGGAATGACAGTTGGGGGTTCTGGGGATGTATTGGCAGGGTTAATTGGGGGGCTATTTGCTACAAATGAGCCTTTTATTTCTGCATGTTGTGGAGCTTTTATTAATGGCTATGCTGGGGATTTACTTTTAAAGGAAAAAGGTTATTACTACACGGCATTAGATTTAATTGAAAAAATTCCAAATGTTTTAAAACTCTTTGAATAAGGAGATAATATGAAGGCAGATTTACATATACATACTAAATATTCAGGTATAGGGAGATTTTGGAAGTTAAAATTTCCTGATTCTGTAGAAGAGCCAAGGAATATTTTAAAAATGGCTAAAAAAAGAAATATTGGAGTTATAGCAATAACTGACCACAATACAATAAGAGGGGGAATTGAAACTAAAAAATTAGAAAAAGAGTTTGATATTGAAGTTATAGTTGGAAGTGAAATTTTAACTACTGAGGGAGAAATTATTGGCTTATTTTTAAATGAAGAGATTCCTAAATATTTAACTCCAGAAGAAACTATAGAAAGAATTAAAGAACAGGGAGGTTTGGCGATAGCACCACATCCATATAGCCCAATATGTAAATCTCTTGAAGATAGGATATTTGATTTAGATTTAGATGGTGTAGAAGTTTTTAACGCTTATCATAGAGATGGAATTGTAAATAATATAGCTTTAAAAAAGGTTATAGAAAATTATCATAAAAAGCCATTTGCATTTATTGGGAGTAGTGATGCACATATAGCAAGAATGGTTGGTAATGCATATACATTATTTGAAGGTAATTCATCAGATGATTTATATAAAGCAATAATTAAAAAAAGAACAACATTTGGGGGAAAGCCAACTCCTCTATATCAGGCTATTTTATGGAGTTATGATATAGTGTTAGAATCAGAGAAAAAATTAATAAAATCTATGTTATTTAAAGTAGATGATGAAAAAATAAATTCAATAAAATTTTATAAAAAAATTTTAGGAGTTTTTGGAGGTTTTATGTATATCTTTACCCCTTTACCAATACTATCTGGATTTATAGGAAATTACTATCTTAAAAAGAAGGCTAAAGAAAAATTAGAGAAATTTCTAAATATTTAATTTTTATAAAAGAGGTGGTATTTTTGAAACAAATTGCCTTTTATGGTAAGGGTGGTATTGGTAAATCTACAACTGTGTGTAATATAGCCGCTTCCTTGGCTGATGAAGGGAAGAAGGTTATGGTTATTGGTTGTGACCCAAAACACGATTGTACTTCAAATTTAAGAGGTGGAAAGGAGATTCCAACGGTATTAGATACAATTAGAGAAAAAAATTTGGATAAACTTAACTTAGATGAGGCAATAGAAAAAGGAGTTATAAGTATAGATGATATTGTCTATAAAGGTTATAAGGGAATTTACTGCGTTGAGGCAGGAGGGCCTAAGCCTGGCTATGGATGTGCTGGGAGAGGGGTTATAGTGGCAATAGAGTTGTTAAAAAAGATGAATGTTTTTGAAACATTAGGAGTTGATGTTGTTTTATATGATGTTCTTGGAGATGTTGTTTGTGGTGGTTTTGCAATGCCTTTGAGAATGGGACTTGCCAATCAGATTTATATTGTAACTTCCTCTGACTATATGTCAATATATGCTGCAAACAATATCTGTAAAGGAATTAAAGAATTTGCAAAAACTGGAAGAATTAAGTTAGGAGGATTAATTTACAATGTTAGAGGTTCATTAGATGCAGAAGATATTGTTAAAGAGTTTGCCAAAAAATTGGAAACTGAGATAGTTGGTAAAATTCCAAATTCTTTGTTAATAGCAGAGGCAGAAATTGAAGGTAAGACAGCTATAGAATATTCCCCAGACAGTGAAATTGCATCAATTTATAGAGATTTGGCTAAAAAAATTTATGAAAATGAAGGTGGAGTAATTCCAAAACCTTTGGAAAATGAGGAAATATTAATTATTGGTAGGAAGATTAAAGAGAGATTAAAGAATTTTTATAAATGATAATTGAGACTGTCAAGATAAGAAAGATTTAAAAATATGGAAGTAAAAAATAGGGGATATGAAGCTGACGATAGAAGTATTAAAGGAACGAATGGCGGAACTTTTTAAGAGAGATAGGAAATCGGTGGAGATTAAAATTTTATCTGGGATTTT
>NZ_JACCLX010000031.1 GCF_024490875.1 Methanocaldococcus sp. | reverse complement strand
TAAAATCCCAGATAAAATTTTAATCTCCACCGATTTCCTATCTCTCTTAAAAAGTTCCGCCATTCGTTCCTTTAATACTTCTATCGTCAGCTTCATATCCCCTATTTTTTACTTCCATATTTTTAAATCTTTCTTATCTTGACAGTCTCCATAATATAAAATAAATATTAATTTGGTGATATTGTGAATAAAATAAAAAAATATATGATATTATTGATTTTCTTTATTTTACCAACATGTATGGCTATAGACCTCATAGTAAAAGCTCCTACCGAAGTAAAAAAAGGAGAAGTATTTAATGTAGAGATTTATGCAAAGAATGTTTCAAATTGTGGAGGTTTACAGTGTAATATTTATGTTTCAGATAATTTGATGATAGAAAAAGTTATAAACTATAATATTGGAGCAGATCTAAACTTAACAAAAAATAATAATAATAGTGCGTTAATTCAATATGCTTTTTTAAATAAACCAAAAAATAGTGACTTTAAAGTTGGAGAAATAATAATAAAAGCACTAAAACCCGGAAATGCTTGGATAGAAATAAAGGCTGTAGGATCTGACAGTGAGGGAAATGCTATAAAAATTCCTATAAAAACTTTAGAATTGAAAGTGTTAAATATATCGAATACTTCTAAAAATCTTAAAGAAAATAGTACATTTTCGTTTAATTCTACATTATTAGCTATTTTAATAATTATAATTGTATTAATTGGAGTCATAGCATACATAGTTAAAAAAAGGTGATTAATAATGAACAGATATTTTTTAATTCTTTTTCTATTTTTTGTTTTTATTCTAAATATTAGTTATGGAGACAGTGTATATGTTAAATTAGTCCCTAATGAAGTCGTTACTAATGGAAGTATAGTTAAGTTTAATATAACTGTTGAAAATATTCCCAAAATTGGTGATATTAAGTATAGTGATGGAGAAGAGGATGGAGGATGTAGAGGGGTTCAAATAAATATAAATTATTCTCCTGATTATCTAAAACCATATGGATTTAATTGGAGTAGTTTATGTAATAAAGAGGGGATGCTAAAATATTATGATTTTAAAAATGGCACCTTCTCACTAAAAATCGTTTTTAAAAAACCTATTGAAGAAGATTTTTGTATTGGAGAAATAATGTTTGTTCCAATTAAAGAAGGAGAGACCCAATTAAATATTTCAGGGGTCGTTAGTTCAGCATTAGGATATGCATACAATGGGATACAGACATATGAAGAGTATCAAACTCTCCAATTGAAAAGGTATCCTACTACTGAATTTTTTGGAGCAAAAGTTATTATTAAAGGAGTTAAAAATATATCAAACATATCTACTCAAAATTTAAAAGAAGAATCTGAATCTTTAGGAACAATATCATCATATTCTACCATAATAAACAGAATATATATAACCCCAAATATTACTAAGCCAGAAGTTATTGTTAAAGAAATTAATGTAACTGAATATCAGCCTGTTGTTAAGATAATTGTTGAAAAAAAGATCGATTTTAATAATATAGAAACTGATATTCTTTATTTAGTTTCTGGATTGTTAATAGGTGTACTTTTTGGGCTAATATTAATGAAATTTAAATAATAAATATAAAGGGGATAACAATGAGACAGAAATTTTTAATATTAATTTTAATTCCATTTATATTATATTTTCATACAAGTTTAGGGGATGAAGTTAAACTAATTCCAGAAAATATTACTGTCAATGAATATGACTCCTTTACTTTAACTCTAACTGTTAATACATCTGAAAAATTAAGTGGATTTCAGGATACTATATATTATCCAATTTCTTTAAATATAACACCAGAAGATATAATTTTAAGTAATATAAGTAATAGTGCAAATTTAAAAAATGTTTCTATAGAAATATATAATCCAACATATAATGCATATTTAAAAAATATACCTATTTTAAGTAATCTAACTAATAATGCAAATTCAAATAATAATTCTGTTGGTATAATAATTATAAAATTGTGGTGGTTTAGTAATTATCCATCTGGAAACTTTACAATTGCTACTTTGAAATTTAGGACATTAAATAATGGTACATATAAAATTACTCAAAAGCCTGTACTTTCTGATGAAAATGGAGATTTATTAAAAAATGTAACCTATAACTCTGTAAATGTAACTATTATTGGATTAAATTCAACAATTGTAGAAATAACCCCTATAAATCCAAAAGTAAATGAAAATTTTGATACAATTGTTTCAATAAAAAATGCAAAAGGAAATATAACCAATATAACAGGAACAATATATTATCCTAATTTAACTTTAGTAAATTTAAACTTCTATTATTTGGAAGATAACATTTCCAAAGTAAATTTAAATTATAATAATAACAGTTTATCTTTTTTCATAAATTTAAATACATCAAAAGAAAACTTTGATTTGATGAAATTAACATTTTTTACTAATAAAACTGGAAATTACATAATTAATGCATCTATAAAAATAAATGGTAATGAAACTATTGTAAAACCTGCAAATTTCACAATAGGATATGAAACTATAACAGAAAAGTATGTTGGTTTTCATACTACTGAACAAAATATTTCTTATGGAGATGCCGAACTTTGTTACATTGAGGCAAAAAATATTGATGCAAACATATCTGAAATTAAAGGAAAAATAACCTATAATTCTTCTGTATTAAAAATAAGTGATATATCTATAAGTTTAAATACGATTGAGAAAAATTGGACTGTTGAAAATGGAACATTAAATTTTGATATTAAAATAAATGGAACAAAAAGTGGTAATTTTACCATTTTATCATTTTGGATAGAGCCACTAAAAAATGAGAATCTAACAACAGAACTAAAAATTTCCTATATTTACCTGTTTGATGAAAACGGAGAAATTGTAGAAGTTCCATTGAAAGACACAATGACTATTCATATAATCCCAATAGCGGAGGAAAATATATCATTACCAAAAGCATACTTTGTATATGAAATTGTTGATAATTATGAAGTACATTTCTATTCTTTATGTGAGGGAAGTACTGAACTTCACTACTATTGGAATTTTGGTGATAATTCAACTTCAACATCTCCAAATCCAATTCATAAATATAAAAAAGAAGGAGTTTATATTGTAAAATTAAAAGTTAATGATACTTTTGGTCATACATCTTATGATGAGTGTGTAATTGAAATAAAGAAGTTAAATCCTATTAATGTTTCACTTAGTAATAGAACAATATATCTTAATGGAACAAATGAGACAAATGTAACAATATATTGTAATATTACAGTTAAAAATCCATTCAATAAAAAGATTAGAGGATATATTTACTTTGTAGATTATGGAAACTATATACCAAATGAAACATCAATAGAATTTGAATTACAACCAAATGAAACAAAAATATTTTCAATTCCAATAAATATTTCACAAAGTACAGAAATAAAAGGTTATGTTATATATTATATGCCTTATAAGAGATTAAAAGATTATATATGGAATTTTAAAGAATCTGTTGAAATTAATAAGCCAAAAAAAGTGAAATTTAATGATTATTATTATAATATAAAAATGAATCAGTCAAAAGTTATTATAAAAATTAATAAAATCGTAAAAAATTACACAGTTACAAAAAGAATAGATATTGAAAACGAACCAAATATTTGGCTATCTTTAATTGGATTTTTAATAGGGTTAATAATAATTTTAATAATTAGATAATCTATTTTTTAGGTGATTTAATGCTGAAAACTGAAAATCTTGCCGTTGGTTATCATAAGAGGATTGTTGTAGATAATGTAAATTTAGAAGTTAAGGAGGGAGAAATTTTAGCAATAATTGGTCCAAACGGTGTAGGGAAATCTACACTTTTAAAATGTATAGCAACATATTTAAAACCGATAAAAGGAGTTGTTTATTTGGATTCAAAAATAATACATAAACTAAAACCTTCTGAACTTGCTAAACAGATGGCAGTAGTTTTAACAGAGAGAGTAAATCCAGGAAATTTAACAGGATTTGATATAATTGCAATAGGTAGGCATCCATATACAGATTTATTTGGAAGATTATCAGAGAGAGATAAAGAAATTATTATAAATTCTGCAAAGGCTGTTAATGCTCTTCACTTATTAGAAAAAAACTTTCTTGAAATGAGTGATGGAGAGAGACAGAAGATAATGATTGCAAGGGCGTTAGCACAAGAACCAAAGGTTTTAATTTTAGATGAACCTACATCCTTCTTAGATGCAAAGCATAAAATAGAACTTACTTTGTTGTTGAGAAAATTGGCTACTGAAAAAAATCTTGCCATAATTGTAACTATTCACGACATAGAATTGGCATTAAGAGTTGCTGATAAAATAGCATTAATAAAAAATGGTAGAATAATATCTTATGGACATCCAGAGGACGTTATGGACAAAGAAACTGTAAATAATTTATATGACTTAAAAAGTGCAAATTTTAGTAAAGAAATAGGTTATTTTGAATTAAAAAATGAAAATACTAACAATAAAAAAGTTTTTGTTGTTTGTGGAGGCGGAAGTGGGGCTAATATTTTAAGATATTTAGTTAAGAATGGATATAAGGTTTATTGTGGAATTTTACATGAAAATGATATTGATTATATAATAGCTAAAACAATGGAAGTTGAGATTATCGAAGAGAAAGCATATCAACCAATTTCTGAAAATAGTTTTAATAAAGCATTAAAATTCTTAAAAATGTGCGATGTTGTGATAGATACAAACTTTCCAGTTGGGGAGATGAATAAATTAAACTTAAAACTTATAGAAAATGCTGAAAAAGTTATAAAATACAGTGGAAGCATTAAAGATTTAGAATCCCAATTATTAAAGCTCATCTAAAAATTAAAAACTTTATTTATCAAATTTTATAATTTCTTTAACTTTTTTATGCCTTCTAAAATCTAATGAGGTAGTTACATTACTTAAATATTTTTTTGCTATTTCTTTTGCCTTTAAAAGTTCTTCCTTTGTTGGTTTTCGTGCATTTAGATTATTATTGAATGGAATATATCCAATAATTCTATATCTAACATCCCATTTACTTAAAAACTTAGCTATTTTCTCAATCTCATCGATATCAACAATATTAGGAATTAAAACAGTATCTACCTCAAAATTAAATTTTTTCTTTGCTAAATATTTTATACATATTAAAACATTTTTATTTGATTTTCCAGTTAGATATTTGTGTTTTTCATCATCAAATGCCTTTAAATCAACATGTATTTCATCAACAAATAAATCATTAACAATATTTTTTAAATAATATCCATTTGTTGTTAAAATTACTTTTCTATCTTTACTTTTCAACAATTTTGTAAATTCTAATAAATCCTCTTGTAGAGTAGGCTCACCACCAGCGATTAATACAGTGTTTATTTTCTTTTTATTACATAGATTATCAATTATTTTGCATAATTCAATTGGAAGGATTTCTTTATAACTTTCTATCTTAACAAAACAATTTTTGCATTTAAAATTACATCCATAACACATAACTGTTATTTTATCACTAACACTTAAATAACCAATTTTCATAATCTATCACTATCTAATTTTTCTATTTTATTCTTTGGAAAAATTATTGCATTGTTTTCACAGCACATATATGAACAGGCGTTACAGTTAATTATACAGTTGTAGGGATATTTAACAACAACTTTACCATTTTCTATATCATACACTCCCTTAGGACAAAATTCAACACATTTTTTACAATTTTTGCATTTTTCATAGTTAATCTTTGGAAACCAGGGAATTTCTTTCCTTTTCTTTCCACCAAATTCCTCATATTCTATTTCCATTATTGCATCATAGAGCATTTTATATAATCTTTTATTTGGTTTTCTAACAAGTTTTGTAACCTCTTCATAAGTGTCATGTATCTCATAAATTCCCAATTCTTTTGATAGTTTTTTAATCTCTAAATTTAAAATCATAAATTCTCTGATTTTCTTTAAAAGTTCTTTCTTTTTTTCCATTTCCATAATATCACCAAATTATTTTAATTAATTACAAAAAATTTTTAACATACATTACATAAATATATAATATAAATAATTAATTAATCTGAATTTACTTAATCTGAATGGTGAAAATAATGATAAAGATAGGATTTGTTTCAACTGTTGATAGTGATGATTTAGTTTTTGAAGAGGCATATAAAGATGTAAAAAAGTATGGAATCGAATTTAAAATACTAAACTATCAATGTAGTGAGAAGGAGTTTAGAGATTTTTTAGAATTTATTAAAGATGCTAACATTGTATTTACAAAACTCATGGGAGGAAAAAATTCATTTAAATATTTTGATGAATTAAAAGCATTTGTTGATAAACATAATATCCCTTTTTTGCCTTTGCCAACATTAAATGAAGTTCATCCTGATTTAGATAAGGCTACAACTGTATGTGAGGAAGTTAAGTTAAAGGTTATTAAATATTTGGGTTACGAAGGTGTTGAAAATTACAAAAATCTATTATTATACTTAGCCAATAAGTTTGGAGATAAAAACATACCCTATGAAGAACCAAAGCCAATGCCATGGCAGGGAATTTATTACAAAAACAAATACTTCAAAACTTTGGATGATTATTTAGATTATTTAAAAAATATTGGAAAGGATATAGTTGGAAAACCAATAATTGGAGTTTTATTTTATAGAAATTGGTTTATTGCAAATAATATAGATTATCTAAAAGATTTAATTGAAATTATTGAAGATAAAGGAGCTATTCCAATAGCTGTTTTTACATCCCATTTAAAAAATGAATTAGGAGCTATTGGGACATTAGAAGTCTTTAAAAAATTTTTCTATAAAGATGGGAAGCCATTTATTCATGCTTTAATAAACACAACCATGTTCACATTATCTATGGGAGTTAAGGCTGATATATTAAAAGATGAGCCAGAATTTTTAAAAAAATTAAATGTTCCTATTTTACAAGGAATTATAAGTACAGGATTTATTGAGGATTGGGAAAAATCAATATCTGGAATTAATCCTATTGACTTAGTTATTGGAATGGCTATGCCTGAATTTGATGGGGCAATAATACATATTCCGATAGGTGGGAAGAAAAAGGTTAAAGATGGAGATGTTGGAGTTCCAATTATAAGATATAAAGCAATAAAAGATAGAGCTGAAAAGATTGTTGAATTATCTATAAAATATGCAAATTTAAAGTTAAAACCAAACAATGAAAAAAGGATAGCAATAATCTTCCACAACTATCCACCAAGGAATGATAAAATTGCAAGTGCCTTTGGGTTAGATAGCCCAGAAAGTGTTTTAAATATATTAAAAGAATTAAAAAAGAGAGGTTTTATTGTTAATGAGATATATAAAAATGGAACGGAATTAATTAAAAAAATGCTAAACTATGCAACAAATGATAAGAGATTTTTAACAGAAGAAGTTATAAAAAAGGCAGTGGGGAAAGTTAAAAAGGAGGATTATGAAAGATGGTTCAACTCATTATCTGAGAAAGTAAAAAAAGAACTCATAAAAAATTGGGGAGCAATTCCAGGAAAAGTTATGAACTTTGATGGAGAATTAATAATTCCAGGAATAATAAATGGAAATATCTTCATCTCTGTTCAACCACCAAGGGGCTTTGGAGAGAATCCCTCTGCAATTTATCATTCCCCAGATATGCCACCAACACACTATTATATTGCCTTTTACAAATGGATTAAGGATGTTTTTAAAGCAGATGCAGTTATGCATATAGGGAAACATGGAAGTTTAGAATGGCTTCCTGGAAAGGGGGCGGGTTTGTCAAGAGATTGTTATCCAGATATTTGTATGGAACTTCCTAATATTTATCCATATATTGTAAATAATCCAGGAGAGGGAACGCAGGCAAAAAGGAGAAGTTATGCAACTATAATAAGCCACTTAATTCCTCCAATGACGACATCTGATTTGTATGGAGAATTAGAAGAGTTAGAACGACAGATTGATGAATATTATGAAATAGAAAATAAGGAAAAGAAGAAGTTTTTAAAAGAAAATATTATAAATAAAATTAAAGAATTAAAGTTGGATGAAGATTTAATGGACGGAAAGATTATAGATGAAAATATTAATGAAGAGAATTTTGAAAATCTTTTAAATAAAATTCACGATTACTTAGAGGAGTTAAAGAATAGGCAAATAAATGAAGGATTGCATATAATGGGAGTTCCATTAGAAGGGGAGAAATTAGTTAATATGCTCTTTATGATTATTAGATACCAATTTAAGTATTTAGAAATAATTTCTAAGATATTGGGATATGATTGGGATAAACTAAATGAAGAAAAAGGAAAATATCATAAAATTATTGATAAAATATATGAAATTGGATTAAATTTATTGAAGGAGTATATGAAATACAACTTTGATGAGAACAAAATTAATGAGTTAAAAACAATAGAAATTAATTCTGAATTAAGAGAAATCTTAAAAACTGTCTCAAAAATATATAGAAATTTAATGAGAGTAAATGAAGAGATTGAAAATGCTGTAAATGCCTTAGAAGGAAAATATATCCCACCAAGAATAGCGGGAGCTCCAACAAAGGATATTAACTGCCTACCTACTGGAAGAAACTTTTATTCTTGCAATCCTCAGGAGATTCCAACAAAATCTGCATATGAGATGGGAAAGAGATTGGCTGATGATTTACTTAAAAAATATTTAGAAGAAGAAGGTAAATATCCAGAGTATTTAGGAATTGTTGTTTGGGGATCTCCTACAATGAGGACGAAAGGAGATGATATTGGAGAAATTCTATATTTATTAGGAGTTAGACCTGTATGGAATAAGATGGGTAGAGTTGTAGGAATAGAAGTTATACCATTAGAAGAATTAGGAAGGCCGAGAATTGATGTAACTCTAAGGATTAGTGGCTTGTTTAGAGATACTTTTCCACAAGTTATTGACTTAATCGATGAGGCAATAAGGACTGTTGCTAATTTAGATGAACCAGATGATTTAAACTTTGTAAAAAAACACTACAAACAAGAGGTTGAAGAAAAGATAAAGAGAGGGATGGATGAGAAAACTGCAAGAGAAACATCGTTATATAGAATATTTGGATGCAAGCCTGGATGTTATGGAGCGGGAGTATCTGATTTATTGACAGAGAAAAATTGGAAATCCTTGGAGGATTTGGCAAAAGTTTATGTTGAATGGGGAGGTTATGTTTATGGAAAAGGTATTTATGGAGTTGAAGCAAAGGAAGAATTTATCAATAGACTTTCAAAGATTGAATTAACTGTTAAAAATGAAGATAGCCAAGAATGGGACATTTTTGAGGGAGATGACTTCAACAGTTATCACGGTGGAATGATTGCAGCAGTAACTTACTACTCTGGCAAGCAACCAAAGAGTTATATTGGAGATACATCAAATCCAAATAAAATTAAGACAAAACATTTGAAAGAGGAAGGAAAACAAATATTTAGAACAAAAATTATGAATCCAAAGTGGATTGAAGGATTAAAAAAGCATGGATATAAAGGAGCGAGTGATTTCTCAAAGTATATAGATCATATGTTCCAATGGGATGCAACCTCAAACATAATAGATGATTGGATGTATCAAAAAATTGCTGAGAAGTATGTTTTTGATAAGGAAATGGAAAAATTCTTTAAAGAAAATAATCCTTATGCCTTATTAAATATAACTGAAAGGTTATTGGAAGCAATAGAAAGGGGTATGTGGAAAGCAGATGAAGAGACAAAAGAAAAATTAAGAAAGAAATACTTAGAAATTGAGGGAATGATAGAAGAGAACCTATAAAACTTATAAAATGGTGGGGTTGTTGGATTTTTTAAATTTATATTTTAGTTCAATATTTTCTATAACATTTGGATATTTTATTGCAGAATTGTTAAATGAGACAAATTTAATAAAATTAATTGGAAAGAAAACATCTAAAATAGCAAAACTTGGGATACATCCTTCTTTGTCCATTATTCCTACTTTATATCTTGTAAGTCCAAGATTGGCTCATACAAACGCGAGTGCATTGTTAAAAAGAGGAGAAATTAAACCTTTTGATTTATATGGCGCTATATTGGCTTCTAATTTTTCTTTAAGGATAATGTATATTTACAAATATTATTTACCTGTTCTATTTCCACTTCTTGGGGTAGTTACATTGTATTTTATAGGTTTAAGGATTATTTTTGATATTTTTCTTTTAGTTGTTGTTATAATTGTTAGTAGGAAAAAATATAAGAATATAGAAATTAATGATTTTAATCTAAATAATATCAATATTAGATTTTCAAAAGATGTTTTAAAAAATAGTATTATAAAAGGTTTAAAATTATCTATTGATTTTATAGTAAAATTTACAATAATATTTCTAATTATGGTATTAATGATATCCTTTGGATTATTGGAAAAAATATCTATTATATTATTCCCTATATTTAAAAATCTTGGATTAGACTCTCTTGGAATATCTTATATAGCAGCATCTATTATATCACCAAGAATAGCTTACGGTATTGCAAAGATTATGTTAGGATATAATTACTCGATTTATACTATTTTAGGCTGTATGTTTCTTGGAAATGGATGGTTTGTTTTAACTTATGAATGGTGGACAAGAATTTTACCATATTATACAGGATTGTATCCAAAGGATGTAGCATTAAAGCTTCTTATTATTCAAGCGTTTCTGCCTTCAATATATTGTGTATTATTAGGAATATTTTTACTTAAATTAGCAACTTAAATATAAAGTATAATGAACTTATATATAAATCTACTAATGAAAGACTTTACAAGAATGATCCATCTAGAATACTTTGATGGTAAAGATAGCAAGTTATACTACTTCAATAAAAAATTTAATTTTTATTTTTTTTTAATGGAATTTTGGCTGTAATGAACATCTTATTGGTAGAGGCAAAGGTCTATATGGATATTTTCCAGTTTCTTTTTTAATTCTTTCAATCAACTCATCTAATGTCATCTTCTCTTTATAAGGCTTTTTTAAAGTTGATTTCTCTCTAATTGTTACTGTTAATTTTCCAGATTCCATTTCTTCATCTCCAATAACTACTACATAAGGTATCCATTCTTTTCCAGCATTTCTAATTTTTTTACTTACACTGTCTTCTCTATCATCAAGATCTGCTCTAATATTACTTTCTCTTAACTTTTCAACTATTTTTAATGCATATTCATAATGCTTATCTGCAACTGGAATTACTCTAATCTGTATTGGAGATAACCAAACTGGTAACATAGGAAGTTTTCCTTTTTCTGCATCTATTGCTGCTTTTTCTAGCAAACCACATATAACTCTCTCAATTGAACCAGTTGGAGAGCAGTGCAATATTATTGGATAAACTTCCCCTTCATTTGTATGCACTTTTATATTAAATCTTTTAGCACTTTCAACATCTATTTGGACAGTTGGATTTTCAATAGGTCTTCCTAAGCTATCTATTACAGCAATATCTACCTTACCAACCCAATAGTGTTTTCTTTTAGGGAGAATTTCTAAGATAACATCTTTTCCATATTTATTTTTGTATTCCTTAGATATCTTAAAGAACCAATCTCTATGCTCATCAAAAAAGTCCTTTGTAAATCTAAATATTACTGAATAACTTAAATTTAAATCCTCCCTAGTCTTTAAACACTCCCAAAATTGTTTTTCAAACTCTTCCATTGCTTGTTTTAAATCTAAACAGACTGTATGCATATCTGGCATTGTAAAGCATCTTAACCTCTTTAAACCTACTAATTCTCCTCTTTGCTCATATCTAAAGCTGTATGTTGATAGCTCATAAAGTTTTAAAGGCAAATATCTTGGCAACAAATACATGTCTTTTTTCATCATAAACTGCCCAAAACATGCTGCAAATCTTAACATCAATTCTCTATTTCCTTGTCTAAACCTATACTGCCTCTCACCAAATTTATCAGCATGCTCTCTAATAGCAGGATTTCCTAAATCATACATAATTGGTGTTTCAACAGGCATAGCGCCTAAGTTAATAACCATGTTATAAACATAGTCAGCCAATAAATCTCTAATTAACTTACCTTTTGGATACCATCTAAAATGCCCAGGATCTGATGCCTCTTCATAACTGCAAATATCCTTTTCTTTGATAAACTTTACATGTGGGGGTTCTTCTCTTTCTTTATTTTCTTTAATTCCCAATTCATATTTAGCTAAGGCTAAAAGCTCTTCATCTTTGATTATATTAATATTCCCTTCATTTAATTCAATAACTTCTTCTGTTTCTGGATTTAATAAATAAAACTTAGATTCATCTCCTTTCTCTTTCTTCTCTTCCTTAGCTACGATCTTTCTTGATAACTCACTTAATGGATGTCCTTTACAACTAATTTTGAATGCTTTATACCATCCAAATGGTGCTCTTAATACATTATAGCCCTTTTCTTTCAAAATACTCTCAATATCTTTCAAAACCTTTATGGCTGTTTCAGGTGAAGATAAGTCACTTGATAAATGAGCATATGGATAGATAACAATATTATTAACTTTTAACTGATTAGCAACTTTCTCAATCTCTTCTACTGCTCCTATAACAGTTCCTTTTGGGTTATTTTCATCCTCTCTCTCCACTGCAATAAAGCAAGTTAAACACTCATCTAATCTACCTTTTAAATTCTTAGTATCTTCTGCAATTTTAGTTTTTTGTTTTGCCTCAAACTCTAAATAATCAGAGTGGATTAATAGCATCTTCATCTTATCCCTCAATCAACTTTTGAATAAAGATAATTATAAAAGAATGTATTAAATATTTTTTCTTCCTATTAATATCTTGGATACTTTATCTTTTTATAACTTCATAGAAAAAAATTTTTCTATAAAAATTTTTATAATATCTCATCAAATAGGTAATTAATAAATTAAAGTTTTTGGTGGGATTATGATAATTTATAAAGAAGAGAATGAAATTATCAAAAAGGCTCTTAAAAACATAGATATTCCAAATAGAGTTTATATTTTCGATACAACACTTAGAGATGGTGAGCAAACTCCTGGAGTTTCATTAACTCCAGAAGAAAAGATAGAAATTGCTATAAAATTAGATGATTTAGGTGTTGATGTTATTGAAGCTGGTTTCCCTGTTTCTTCCTTAGGTGAGCAAGAGGCAATTAAAAAAATCTGCTCATTAAATTTAAATGCTGAGATTTGTGGATTGGCAAGAGCTGTTAAAAAAGATATTGATGTAGCTATTGATTGTGGTGTAGATAGAATACACACATTTATAGCAACATCTCCATTGCATAGAAAATACAAATTAAAGAAATCTAAGGAAGAAATTATTGATATAGCAGTTAATGCTATTGAATATATAAAAGAACATGGAATTAGAGTAGAGTTTTCAGCAGAAGATGCCACAAGAACAGAGCTTGATTATTTAATAGAGGTTTATAAAAAGGCAGTTGATGCTGGGGCAGATATTATTAATGTCCCAGATACAGTTGGTGTTATGATTCCAAGGGCAATGTATTACTTAATAAATGAGCTAAAAAAAGAAATAAAAGTTCCAATATCAGTTCATTGCCACAATGATTTTGGATTAGCAGTTGCTAATTCATTAGCGGCAGTTGAAGCAGGAGCAGAGCAAGTGCATTGTACAATAAACGGTTTAGGAGAAAGAGGAGGGAATGCGGCATTAGAAGAGGTTGTTATGAGCTTAATGTCAATTTATGGAGTTAAAACTAAAATTAAGACTGAAAAACTTTATGAAATTTCTCAACTTGTATCAAAATACACAGAAATTAAAGTTCAACCAAATAAGGCAATTGTTGGGGAAAATGCATTTGCTCATGAAAGCGGAATACATGCCCATGGAGTTTTAGCTCATGCATTAACCTACGAACCAATTCCACCAGAATTAGTTGGACAGAAGAGAAAAATAATATTAGGTAAGCACACAGGAACTCATGCAATTGAGGCAAAGTTAAAAGAGTTGGGCATTGAGATTGGTAAAGACATAAATAAAGAGCAATTTGAGGAGATAGTTAAGAGAATTAAAGCTCTTGGAGATAAAGGAAAGAGAGTTACCGATAGAGATGTTGAAGCAATAGTCGAAGATGTTGTCGGTAAATTAGCTAAAGAAGAAAGAGTTGTTGAATTAGAGCAAATAGCAGTTATGACCGGAAATAAAGTTATTCCAACAGCATCAGTTGCTTTAAAAATTGAAGAAAATCTTAAAAAAACTTCAGCTATTGGTGTTGGACCAGTGGATGCAGCCGTTAAAGCCATACAAAAGGCAATAGGAGAAAAAATAAAACTTAAAGAGTATCATATAAATGCCATAACTGGAGGTACTGATGCACTAGCAGAGGTTATTGTAACATTAGAAGGATATGGAAAAGAAATTACTACAAAAGCAGCAAGTGAAGATATAGTTAGAGCTTCAGTTGAAGCAGTTATAGATGGAATTAACAAAATCTTAGCAAAAAAAGAAAAATCGATATAATTTTATTATTTTATTTATAATATTTAATTTATTAATTTAAATTAATAAATTTAAGTGCCTAAAATAATAATGTTGGAGGGTCCCTTATGGGTTCCCCTCCAACATCCTCTAACGTGTAACGCAGGATGTAGGATACCCAAAGATGGTTAGCGTTGCACGCCCACCCTGATATTTCATTAAGTATAAATTCAATATTTATATTTTTCTTATTAAATTTTTTAGAGCATCTCTTTAACTTTCTTAATGAGCCTCTTTAATATTTCTTTATCTGGTAAAACGCCTTCTGGAGGATCAATAACTTTTCTTAATTTAATTGGAACACCATCCATTCTATATGCTGTTCCTTCAACTTCAACTCCTGCGATTGCTGGGGGGATTATAATATTTGCTAATTGAGTTGTAGGAGTTTCATGAGGTTCTATACATACTAATGGTATTTTTGCCATGTGTTTTACAGCTTTTTGTGGGAAGTGAGCCCCCGGGTCTGAAGCAATATTTAACATCATGTCAGTTTCTCCTCTTTGTAATAAATCGTTAGCTGTAGTTTCCCCTGGGTTGTATCTTGGATAACCTCTTGAGAAATCAATACCAAATGGATAACCTGTAACCCATGTTAAGACTTGGTTGAAACCATTTACATTGTAGTGTCCTCTCATAGGCATTAATCCGAATTTTGTATATGCATTTAAGTCAATTACTAATTGAATAGCATTATCAATGTTTCTATGCTTACCTCTTGTCATTGTTACTCCCATAGCAAAGAATAATTGCCCAAACTGAGCATTTTTACAAATTTCAACTGCTTCATAAATTAATTCTGCTGGAATTCCAGCGACTTTATCTACTTGTAATTCAAATCCTTTTAATACTGCTCTCATTGCACTTATTAATTCATAATCTTTGTGGGGTTCAACTTGCAAGTGTATATCAGCCAATTTCGCAGTATCTGTCTCTCTTGGGTCTACAACAATCATAGTTCTGTCTTCTCTTCCTCTTTCTCTGAAAAATCCTCTTGCGAATATTGAATATCTACTCATGTGTCTTGGGTGGGCGTGCATTGGATTACTTCCCCAAAATATAACTACATCAGCTCTGTTTTTAACTTCTCCTAATGTACAAACTGGGTATCCTACATCCTGCAATGCCATAACTGAAGGTCCGTGTCAAACACTTGCTGTATTGTCAATAACTGCCCCAACTAATTCAGCTAACTCAACTCCATACATTTGTGAATGACATTCAGTTGCACTCCATCCGTAAATTAAAGGTAAGGATGATTCAACTAATAATCTTGCAGTCTCTTCAATTGCTGTATCATAATCAACTTTTTTGAAATCATCTTTTTTGTTCTCTCTCATTAAAGGTTCTGTATATCTAACAGCTCCCTCGAAGTGCATAAATTTAGCATTTCCAATTCTACATGCGTGTCTTGTTCCTACTATGTGGTTATCCTCAACTAATATCTCCAAATCGTCACATAATGTCGCACAAAATGGGCATACTACATTTCTAACGACTTTTACCATATTCACTCACCTAAAATGTATTTTATTCTATTTACTTAAGTGTTAAGACATTCTTTTTCTCGGCTTGGGCACAGGAGAGGCAGAGGAGGCACATTACGCAGTAACCTTTTAATGGAAGTTTTTTACTCTTAGTGAGTCTTAATGTTTTCATTGGGCAGACTTCTACACATTTACCGCATCTATCACATAGGTAGGGGCTAAATTCAATTCTATTATATTCTTTACCGTTATGGACTATTTTACCCAATTTTAAGGCTCCAGTAGGGCAAGCTATAGTACATGCCCCACAAACGATACACATTCTTACTTCTTTCTTCTCTTCATCTACGACTATTGCCTCAGTTGGACAGACTGAAGCACATTTCTTCAATACTTCGAAATCTTCCTCAACTATTACTAATCCTTCGTCAGTTATCGGATGTGGAGAGGCCAATTTAACATCTAATTCTAAAGCATCGACTGGACAGATATTTACACATAGCTTACAAGCGGGACATGATTTAGGAGGAATAACGATCATATTCTCTTTATCTACTTTAATCATATTTCCTGGACAGATTTCAACACACTTTAAACAGAAAATACACTTTTCTGCATCAACTTCAAACTTCTTAACTTCTTTCCTTCTCTTCTTAGGTATTCTACCAGCAACAAAGATAGCGTTCCATGGACATGTTTGAGCACAGATACTACAGTAAACACACTTACTCTTATCTATTACCGCCTTATTCCCCTCTAATCTTATTGCATCCACTGGACACTCATCTACACATAATCCACAGCCAACACATGCTTCTGTAACTACTATCGGCTCCTTTGGAACTTTTATCTCCTTCCTTGGTTTGTCTATTATTCCAGGCAATGATATAATTTCAATCGGACAAACCTCTATACATTTTTGACATAGAACACAATGCCCCTTCGAATATGGAAATTCATCATCTACCTTCTTTATCCCTACTAGACATGCCTCTGCACATTGCCCACACTTTTTACATTTATGAGCTAAATAATTTACCCTCTTTACCTTCTTCCCATTTATCTCTATCTCTTCCTCCACTAACGCCCCAGTAGGACATACTTTAACACACGACATGCATAAACTACATACTTTAAAACTGTCTATATCTATCGCCTTTGTCGGACATTCTGCTTGACACGCATAACATACTAAACATGCTTCTTTTTGTATGGTTATGCTCATAATTATCACATCCTCCTCAAAAGATTTTGATCTAAAACCCTTAAAAGGATTTTAGCGTAATCCCCATGCGTAAGGGGATAATAGCTCACAACCTCCCAAAAGGGTTCGGTTGTGAGCTTATTCTTTTATAACTTCAATAATTTTTTCTCCTTTCTTATCTTTTACTATTATGTGTGCTGCACATGAATATCAAGGATCGTATGCTCTTAAAACAATCTCTATTAAGTTTAATTTTGCCTCATCAACTTTTACTGTGCTTTTTTCAGCCATACTCATCACCACAATAATTATACTAATTAAAAAGGGAATAAGATAAATAGGATGAGCGTAATTCTAAATTTTCCAAAAAGTTTTATTTAAATATTTCTTTAGCTGCCTGCTGAATCGCTTTTTCCATTGTAGGAACATTATGCGTTGATGCTACTATCATGTTTGCCTTAACAACAATTCCATTCTCATCTGTTTCATAATTGTGTATTAAAACCCCTCTTGGAGCATATACTACCCCTACACCATTTCCGGCTTTAGGTTCTACTTCTGCTTTTATATCATCAGAAGTTATGTCATTATCTTCTAACAATATCTTTGCTTTCTCACATGCTTTAACAAGTTCAATTAATCTTGCATGATGATAAGCTAATGATTGATTTGCTGGAAATCCAAAAATATCAAAGAATTCTTTTCTATATTCTTCAGCTAAATCAGTTTCCATTGAATCACAAACATTTAACATTGATAATGGGCCTACTCTATAAATTCCTTCAGGATATCCAACTTTTTTATAAAATGGATGCTTAACATAGTTGTATGAAACTACATGTTCCCCAATGTAATCTAAATATTCATTAGGTTTGAATTCTACTTTCTCTTTTCCATCAGGAGATAAGAATCTTAAAGTTCCATCATAAACATTATGTTTTCCATCTTTAACTAATCCTAAATACCATGTGTCTATAACTCCTAATGTTTTTATTAAGTCCATATACTGTTCATTTAATTTCTTTATTAATTCTACTCCATTCTTGGCATATTCTATCATTCTATCTATATCTTTTAGTAACTCATCTCTCTCTTCTTCAGTTAATCTTTTTGCTTGCCCTCCTGGAATCCCAGTAACTGGATGAATTGCTTTCCCTCCAATCATTTCAACAATTTTCTGTCCAAATTTTCTCAATTCAATTGCCTGTTTTGCAACTTCTGGAGCTTTGTTTATAACTCCTATTACATTTCTTATCTTAGGATCAGCATCTACTCCAAGAACAAAATCAGGAGCTGCTAAAAAGTAGAAGTGCAATGCATGACTATGAATTATATTACCAATGTTCATTAATTCTCTTAATTTTTTTGCGGGTTCAGGAATTTCTACGTCCCATGCGTTATCAACAGCCTTAACACTTGCTAAATGGTGAGGAGTTTGACAAATTCCACAGATCCTTGGAACGATTCTTGGCACTTCCTCAGCTGGTCTTCCCACAACAAATTGCTCAAAACCTCTTAATGCAGTTATATGTAATTTAACATCCTTAGGATTACCATTTTCATCTAAAGTTATAGTTACTTTTCCGTGACCTTCCAACCTTGATAGGGGTTCAATTACTATTTTCCCCATAAATTCACCCTTGTTTATTTATCTAAGTTATTTTACTTTTCTATTAATTAATGCCGCTGGCAATGTAAATCTGTTTAATAGAGCTACTTTATCAGGTATTTCCAAAGCGGCTTCTCCTGCATTTGCCAAAACATTTGCCGCATTTGCACCTAAATCTAAGGATTTATCTGTCTTTCCATAACATCCTCTACAAGGAACACCTGCCTTAGGACACTTTGCCCCACAACCAGCTCTTGTAGCGAATCCTAAACATGTGTAACCTTGCTCAAATAGACATTTTTCTGGATCTGGCTTTCCTTCAAATGTTCTTTTGAATTTTTCAGGAAATACATTTTCTTTCTTTCTTGGACATTCATCACATACAATTTTTGCTGGTAATTTTGGTTCTTCTCCATTCAATAACGCTATAATGGCATCAGCGATCATTTTTGGAGTTGGAGGACATCCTGGAATTATATAATCGACTTTTATGTAATCACTTATTGGCTTAACATAATCTTTTAAAGGAGGAATTTCTTCAGAAGGAATTTCTCCTTTATTATCAGTTGAATCAGTTGAATATACAGTATTTAATAACTCCTCTTTTGTGTATAAGTTAGCCAATCCTGGAATACCTCCATAAGCGGCACATGTCCCCCAAGCAATAACAATTTTTGATTTTTCTCTAATTTCATGAAGTAAATACTCATCATGCTCATTCCTAACTCCACCCTCAACTAAAAACACATCTATTCCTTCAGGAATTTCTTTTGGATCTGCAATTATTGGGGCATAGACTATCTCTAAATTTGGCAATACATCTAATAACTTTTCATGTAAGTCTAACAATGATATGTGGCATCCTGAACATCCACATAACTGTATCATTCCAACTTTAACTGCCAAGGTAATCACCCTAAAAACTTTAAAAAATTTTATTTAAATTGCCGGAGAACCCCTCACATAGGGGCGGTTGTTCTCTCGGTCCCTTTCGGGTTCCCGAGAGAACTCATCCCTTTAATCTCCGGCTTTACTGAGCTTTGAGAGGGTTAGGTCCTAACTTTTTAACTCTTTCAGTCATTTCATTAGCTGCGGCAACGAATTTATCTGCCTCGGCAGCAGACATGAAAAACATTTCTATTCTCTCCCCACCAATACCTAACTCATCTAATAATTTTTTAGCGAACCTAACCCTCTCTTCGGCCTTAAAATTTCCTGTTTCATAAACACATTCTCCTTTTTTACATCCTGCAACCATAACGGCATCGGCTCCCTTTTGGAAGGCCCTTAATGCATAAGTAATGTCAAACTTACCTGTGCAAGGGAGCCTAACTATCCTTACGGTTGCAGGATATTGCATTTTACTGGTTCCTGCCAAGTCTGCAGCCCCATATCCTCATTGATAGCAACAGAATGCAATTATTATTGGATCACTCATACACATCCCCTTATAATTTGAATTTTATTAGTTTTAAATAGCGATCTATTAAATTAGTAAAGAGAAATTAGAAAGAGATAATTACGGGCACATGCCCTCCCATCAGCACCATCCTGGCAAAAAGCCTTCGGATGGTGCCTCATTTGGTATTTATCTACCCCCAATGTTGAGCTCATAACCTATGCCATAGTTATATGAATAGATGTGGAGCCTGTGCCTTTTTAACTCTCTAATTTTTGGTGAGCTTCTAATACTCCATCAATAAATGAAATTATTTGCTCATCTCTGTAATATCTCAACTGCATAGCACCACTTGGACATGCTCCAGCACATGCTCCACAACCTTTACAGGCAACATCATTAACTTGAGCTACTTTATGTCCATCTTTTTCTACATAAGTTATAGCATTATATGGACACATTTTAGCACAAACTTCACATCCTCCACAAATATCTTCATCAACAACTGCTCTAATCATCTCAATCTTAAACTCTCCCTGAGCCATTGGTATTGACACTGCACTTGCAGCCCCTTTCGCTTGAGCAACTGTATCTGGAATGTCTTTTGGTCCTTGAGCAACTCCTGCAATTGCTACACCATCAACTTTTGTATTTACTGGAGCTAACTTTGGATGTAATTCTTTGAAGAATCCATCTGGACTTAATTCTATACCAAGCATTTTTGCTAATTTTGGATTGTCTGGTCTTGGTGATAATCCTGCTGACAATACAACTAAATCAGCTTCAATTTCTACAATTTCTCCTAACAATGTATCTTCTACTCTAACAATTAAGTTCTTTGTTTCTGGATCTTCCATTATGCATGCTGGTCTTCCTCTAATGAACTTAACTCCAAACTGTTCCTGAGCTCTTCTATAGTATTCTTCATATCCTTTACCGAAAGCCCTGATATCCATATAGCAGATATAAACTTCAGTGTTTGGATCATGCTGTTTAAGTAACTGAGCATTTTTTAAGGCAAACATACAGCAAATTCTTGAACAGTATGGTTTTCCAACTTTAGCATCTCTTGAACCTACACACTGTATAAATACTACTCTATGAGGATGCTTTCCATCACTTGGTCTTATTTCATGCCCACCAGTAGGACCTGCGGGATTAATCATTCTCTCTAATTCTAATGTTGTTATGACGTTGTCATAAACTCCATATCCATACTCTTCTTTTAATGTTGCATCAAATTCATCATAACCTACTGCACAGATTATTGTTCCTACTTTCAATTTAATCTCTTCTGGTTTTTGATCGTATCTTATAGCTCCAGGGCCACAAGCTTTTTCACAGAGTCCACATCTTATACAGTGTTCCATATCTATTGTATATACCAATGGAACTGCCTGAGCAAATGGAACATAAATTGCTTTTCTTGTACCTAATCCTAAATCAAACTCATTTGGAACTTCAATTGGACAAACTGCGGCACAGGCTCCACATCCAGTACAAATATTTTCATCAACATATCTTGGCTTTTTTTCAATTGTAACTTCAAAGTTTCCAATGTATCCTTCGACATTTTTAACTTCGACATAGGTTATGAGCTCAACATTGGGGTGGTTTGCAACGCTAACCATCTTTGGAGCCAAAATTCACATAGCACAGTCATCAGTTGGGAATGTCTTAGCAAGTTGAGCCATCCTTCCTCCAATTGATGGCTCTTTCTCTACTAAATATACTTTATAACCTTGATCTCCCAAGTCAAGAGCTGCTTGGATTCCTGCAATACCTCCTCCAATTATAAGGCAAGATTTATCTACATTAACAACTTTTTGAGGAACATCTTCTAATTTCTTAGCTCTTTCTACACCTCCTGCAACTAACTCCATTGCCTTTTTAGTAGCTTTTTCTGGATCATTCATATGTACAAATGCACACTGTTCTCTAATATTTACGAACTCTAAGTAATATGGAGATAACCCTGCTTCTTTTATACAATTTCTAAAAGTAGGCTCGTGGATCTTTGGAGTACATGCAGCTACAACGATCCTATCTAAGTTATATTCCTTTATACATTCTTTAATCAAGTTTTGACCTGGATCAGCACACATAAAAGGATATGTTTTAGCAACAACAACTCCATCTAATTTTTCTGCAAAATCTCTAACTGCCTCACAATCTACAACACCATTAATGTTTGATCCACAATAACAGACAAATACCCCAACTCTTGGGGACATAGATTCACCTCCAATAATAGAAATCACAAATAGTTAATTATACGGCACCATATAAAAATGTATATTCTTAAATTACCTAATAGATGTCATTAAATTGTTTAATATTAAGTTGAAATATTATTTAAAAATCCTAAAATTTAACTTAAAATATTTTTACAAAAATTTAAGTATTTTTGAGACTGTCAAGATAAGAAAGATTTAAAAATATGGAAGTAAAAAATAGGGGATATGAAGCTGACGATAGAAGTATTAAAGGAACGAATGGCGGAACTTTTTAAGAGAGATAGGAAATCGGTGGAGATTAAAATTTTATCTGGGATTTTA